>JANMGZ010000409.1:0-27970 GCA_031374905.1 Dolichospermum sp. OTE_70_metabat_362_sub | reverse complement strand
CTTCTATATACTTTGCAGCAAATGTAACTTTTGATACTAATTTTTTTAGAATAAATAGTATTTTCTCTATGACAATGTAAGTAAAAAACTATGTATTTCTATAGATAAAAAAGCCTTGATTCGGAGGTTTGGTTGTTCTGGTTAGCCTTGTGGGCAAAGTAGCATAAATTAACTTAATGAATTTTTAATACTCACTCAGTTGCAAATACTGAGAATAAAAATTAGGAGGTAACTCAGGAAGAAAGCGATCGCCTCATACATCACTTAATATTAAATTTATATAAGAAAATATGGAAATTTAAAAAAAAACGTTACACAGCTAGAGTCCGCAATTGAACAAGGTTTCCTAGCCTCAAGCCAACTATAAATTTTGCCAATTCCTTCAGACTTACGCTAAAACCCTGATCCCCAGCCCAAAAATTCGTGCTAATGTATTCGAGTTACAAAACGCAAAGTGAAAGCGGAACGGGTTCGAGTTTCCCAAGGGAGTCACTATTACAGGTGAAAAAACCCAGCTAAAGAAAACTTTAAGTTCTACAGTCGCTTTAAAATCGGACGCATGAATCAAAGACATTTGTGGAATACAGTTGCCCTATTTCTAGCTGTTTTGGGTCTACCCTCAGTTGGTTGGACTCAGACAAGTGAGGAAATTTCTTCAAATTTTGCTAAATCACCTACCAGTGATGCAGTTAAAGTAGGAGAATACCAATCCTCAATAGAAGATCCCACCTCAGATCCTGTGATTACCAGAATTCATCCTCACAGTATTAAAGGTTTACAAGCAGCAACTCTTTATGTTCGGGACATTCCTGTTTTTACATTTCTGGGTTCTCACCCAGTTACTAACAACAGAACCAAAGTTGGGGTAATTGGCAATGATGAGAATGTTAATTCTCACTCTCTTGTTGCGACCAACTCGGCTAAAGTTGCCAGTTTTAGCAATACTGGTAATACAGTCAATTTTAACAAACATCTTAGTTCAATTAACAATGATCCAGTTCAGAAAGCTAGTGTCATAGCAGCTAGAATAAATGAACTAATTCAAAACAATGTAGACGCAAGTAAGATTACCGTCAGTTGGAAAACAGGAGATAACTCCGCAACTCATAATAAAAACCAGAAACCAGGTTTTACCGTTCAACAACCGTCGGCAGATCGCTACACCATCACAATTGACGGTCAAGAACTGGTAGAAGTCAATCAAGTTACAAGATTAGCAGACAGCACGAAAAATCTGGCTCAAGATGCCCTACAAGCAACTAATAGACTGCGGAGACTTATAGGCAACGCATCTCCTATTCAGGAAATTGCTAATTTACCAGCAATTAAATCAGTACCCAAGCCAAATCTACCCCAAAAGATTGCTTTCGGTAATGTAAATATTAGTTTTCAGGGTATAGCTTCTTGGTACGGTTATGATTGGTCTGGTAACAAAACAGCTAATGGTGAAAGATATAATCCCGAGGGATTAACTGCGGCTCACCGGACTTTACCTATGGGGACAAAAATCCGTGTAACTAATACCCGTAATGGTCTATCTGTGGTCGTGCGAGTTAATGACAGAGGTCCATTTATCCGGGGTCGAATTGTTGACCTTTCCGCTGGCGCTGCTCGGATCTTAGGGATGATCAGCAGTGGTGTTGCACCAGTTAATCTTGAGGTTTTAGGAAGATAACCCGCTTCCTATTCCTACTTCTCCATCTCTTTTCGCTTTTCACTATTAAATTCCCCTGGTTCATTCATCTCACCCCTGCGCTATTAGATATACACTAACGGGGGAAAGGATTATTGGAACTAGGGGTATTTTGTGCGTCTGTTGACAACAATTGCAGCCTTACGCTGCTATTTAAATCGTTGCCGCTATCTCCGGCTACCAGAGGACTTAGGACTTGATGAACAAACCAGTTGGTATCCCACAGCAGTTGGTTTAGTCCCCACAATGGGTAGTTTACATCAAGGTCATTTAAGTTTAATTCAACGAGCTAGACAGGAAAATTCGACGGTAATTGTCAGTATTTTTGTCAATCCCCTGCAATTTGGACCAAATGAGGACTATCAACGCTATCCTCGGACTTTAGAGCAAGACCGACAATTTTGTGAACAAGCGGGAGTTGATGTGATTTTTGCCCCAACTCCGGAAGAAATTGGTGTCCCTGCGAAGAATATAGCAGAAACTCAGGTGACACAAGTTATCCCTCCATCTGTTATGATGTCTAGCTTATGTGGTAATTTTCGGCTGGGTCATTTTCAAGGTGTGGCAACGATTGTCACTAAGCTTTTAAACTTGGTACAACCTGACCGAGCTTACTTAGGACAAAAAGATGGTCAACAACTGGCAATTATTAAACGGTTAGTAGCTGATTTAAATTTACCAGTAGAGATTGTTGCTTGTCCCACAGTGCGGGAATTGTCCGGCTTGGCTTTAAGTTCTCGTAATCAATATTTGACGGCTACAGAAAAAGAGCAAGCAACAGTGTTATTTAAAGGTTTACGGCAAGCTGAAGCGGCGTTTCGGGCTGGCGTTCGTCACAGCAGTGAACTCATAGCATTAGCGCGGCAAGAAATCGCAAAAGTTAGCACTATCAGCTTGGAATATATTGAATTGGTGGAACCGAATACGTTGATGTTTTTAGAAAAAGTTGAGGATGAAGGAATGTTGGCGATCGCTGCTCGTCTGGGTTCTACACGGTTAATTGACAATACGATTTTGCGCGATGTCAAGGACGAGCTACGTCAACCGATCATTGCTATTGATGGTCCTGCTGGTGCTGGTAAGTCTACAGTCGCTCGTCAAGTGGCATATCAACTAGGTTTAGTATATCTAGATACGGGTGCTATGTACCGGGCAATTACTTGGCTAGTGCTGGAACAGGGAATTGCCATTAATGATGATTGTGCTGTGGCTGAATTAGTTGCTAGGTGTAAAATTGAATTAACTCCTAGCCAAAGTCTGCAATCTCCGGTCAAAGTCCAGATTAATGATATTGATGTTACTCAAAAAATCCGCACTGTGGAAGTAACATCTCTTGTATCGGCGATCGCTGCCCAAAGTGCAGTGCGTCAAGCATTGGTGAAACAACAGCAAAGTTGGGGACAACGGGGCGGTTTAGTGGCAGAAGGGCGAGACATTGGGACTCATGTTTTCCCAGATGCTGAAATTAAAATCTTCTTAACTGCCTCTGTGGGTGAACGGGCGCGTCGTCGTCAGCAAGACTTTCAAACGCAAAATCAACCTGAAGTTAGCTTAGAACAGCTAGAACGGGACATTGCTGACAGAGATTTGAAAGATAGCACTCGTAAAGTTTCCCCTTTACAAAAAGCGGCTGATGCGATTGAACTCCAAACCGACGGTTTAACGGCTGCTGAAGTGGCGGCACAAATTATTAGCCATTACAATCAGCGGTTATCCCATTGGTAGGTAGGGGCGCAGGGCCTGCGCCCAAATTCCTAAAGGACTTCAAAACAATGGTGAGTGCCGACTAACTCACCATTGTAATTTTTAGTGCTATTGAACTACATCCTAAACCATTTCTAGATAGATTCATCTGTCTTGAGGTAGAGATTCATCTCTTGTAAATTCTCTGTTTTGCGGTTATTTGCTTTATTTATAAACTAATTGCTGGGAATTTTCACTTTGGTAGTAGAATAGCAATGTTAAGTTTTGTATGAAACTTCTGAAGACGAAACTTGTAATTTGCCTAGCTTTGGCAATAGCTTTCAACTAGAAAACAGTAAAAAGAGGATTTCATAAAATGGCATTTACCCAACCCCCCTTACCTTTTGCAACTGACGCTTTAGAATCTTATGGTATGAAGGCTGAAACCTTTGAATATCACTATGGTAAGCATCATAAAGCTTATGTAGATAATTTAAATAAGCTTGTTGATGGTACAGAATTAGCTAACAAGTCTTTGGAAGAAGTTATTCAAATTGCTTTTGGTGACTCTGCTAAGGCTGGAATTTTCAATAATGCGGCTCAAGTTTGGAATCATTCTTTCTTCTGGAATTGCTTGAAACCAGCGGGTGGCGGCGCACCTACAGGCGCATTAGCTGCTAAGATTGAAAAGGATTTTGGTAGCTTCGAGAAGTTTAAAGAAGAATTTTCTGCTGCTGCGACAACTCAATTTGGTAGTGGTTGGGCTTGGTTAGTTGATGATGGTGGTACTCTTAAAGTAATCAAAACACCAAACGCAGAAAACCCCCTCGCACATGGTAAAAAAGCACTGCTTACCATTGATGTTTGGGAACACGCATATTACATTGATTTCAAAAATGCTCGTCCCGCTTTTATCAAGAATTTCTTAGATAATTTGGTAAACTGGGATTTTGTCGCTGCAAATTTTGCTGCTTAGATTTTAATTGATAATTGATAATTGATGATTTTAAATTGTCAATTGTCAATTGTTAATTGTTAATTATCTAAACCATGCTATTTAATTTTTTTAAAAGTTCTCAATCTGCCATTACAAATATCGAATTTAAGTCTAGTTGGTGTGTAGCTTACGGAAAATTAGATAATTTCATAAAAGATGTAATTTGGCAAGATCAGCAATTTGCAGTTATTTCTACACCAGATAAATTTGCAATAAGTTATAGTCAAAGATTTGTAGTAGTTGGGGATATTTGGTTAAGTAACCGAGGGGAATTACTACAAAAATTAGGAATTGATATTCATGATAATTTCAGCAATCAACAAATAGTTGCCCAACTTTGGGAAAAATACAATTCTGAATGTTTGACCCTTTTGGTGGGAATGTTTGGGTTAGTAGTTTGGGATTGTCAAAAACAGGAATTATATTTAATTAGAGATGCTATCGGTAGTCGCACTTTATATTATACGATCAATGGTGTAACTTGTAGGATAGCCTCACAGTTAAGAACTCTGACACCTTATCGTTCTGATAATTTAGATTTAGTCGCATTGCGGGATTATCTTTGTTGTGCATTTGTGCCAGGAGAAAGGACACTTTGGCAAGATGTGAGAGAAATTCGTCCCGGTACTTTTTTGCAAATGCCATCACAACAAGTTTATCATTATTGGCAACTAAAAGAACAAATTATAGACACAAATCAACCTATAGAATGGTATGGTGAAAAACTCCGTTCTTTACTGGAACAAGTTGTTAAAGAATATTTACCTGAAAATCAACCCGTTGGTATTTTCTTATCTGGTGGTTTAGATTCTAGTAGCATTACCGCATTGGCAGCAAAATTACATTATGCACCGATTCACACCTATTCTATTTATTTCGGTGCAGAAACTGCGAACGAATTAGAATTTTCTAGTTTAGTTTCTGAACATTGTCAAACTCAACATCACATTTTAGAAATTACTTTTCGGGATATGTGGGAACGTCTTCCAGAAACAATGGCTTATTTAGATGATCCTATTGGTGATCCTTTGACAGTTCCTAATTTATTAATAGGCAGAATAGCGCGGGAAAATGTCCAAGTTACACTCAATGGAGAAGGAGGAGATCCTTGTTTTGGTGGTCCCAAAAATCAACCCATGTTAATTAATAGTTTATATGGTGCTATTAATAATCAAGATTCTCTTCAAGCTTATCTAAGCTCTTTTCAAAAGTGCGCTTTAGATTTACCGCAACTTTTAAAAACAGAAATTTGGCAAAGTTTGAAAAATGAATTTTCTGTATTTTATGATGATTTAAATGCCGATGTCAATTATTTAAATAGATTAATGGCATTGAATATCAAATTTAAAGGTGCAGATCAGATTTTAACAAAGGTGAATAATTTAACCCAAGCAGCAGATTTACAAGGTTTATCACCATTATTTGATCAGCGCGTAGTTGAATTAAGTATGCAAATTCCTCCAGAATATAAACTTTCGGGAGTGGAAGAAAAAGCAGTTTTGAAAAAGGCAGTTAGTGATATTTTACCAGATACGATTATTCATCGTCCTAAAAGCGGAATGATGGTTCCCGTGCAATTGGGATTTAGAAAATATTGGCAACGGGAAGCGAGGAAATTATTGTTAAATAGAAAAAGTGAAATTTCAGCTTATATTAATCAGGATATATTGCGTAACTGGTTAGATTTTAAAGGGGATGTTTGGGGACGTTATGGTGTTAAACTGTGGTTATTGGTAAGTTTAGAAATTTGGTTGCGGGTGAATAAATCTACATTGGAGAAGTAGTTAAATGTTAAAAGAACTTCTTAACTATTCATAAAAGTGGTCAAATTTTCACAATTTCGGCAATAGATGTGATTAATTCAAATATATCTATTGGTTTAGAAATATGTTTGATAAATCCTGCTGCTAATATCTGAGTTCTAACTTCATTTGTACTATAACCTGTGAAAGCGATCGCCGGAATTTGTTTGATTTGAGTGGATGTTAATGCCCTAATTTGGCGAAGCAAATTATAACCATCTTGCTCTGGCATCCCAATATCACTAATTAAGATATCTGCTGGAAATTGTGCTAAACATTCTAATGCTTCCTTAGCAGAAGCCGCAGCCATTACTATTGCTCCATATTCCTCCAATGCAAAAACCAAAAACTCGCGGACATCAACATTATCATCAACCAGTAACACTTTTATGCCATTGATATTGAGAGAATAGTTTAATGACTCAGTTGTTTCGTTGACTATTGGCTGTTTTTTCATTAATGGTATTCTGACTGTAAAACTAGCTCCCTGTCCCTTTCCTAAACTTTTAGCCCAAACATTTCCTCCGTGTAGTTCTACTAAGTGACGCACAATTGCTAAACCTATTCCTAGCCCTCCATAATTTCGGGTATTAGAAGCATCAGCTTGACGAAAGTAGTCGAAAATATAAGGCATAAAATCAGAACTGATGCCAATACCTGTGTCAATAACTTGAATTTGTGCCTCAGATTCTACAATTTTTAGGCTGATTTCTACTTGTTTTTCTACGGGTGTAAACTTAATGGCATTGGATAGTAAATTCCAAATAATTTGTTGTAAGCGGTCTATATCACCTAACACTATGGCATCCTGAGATTCAATTTTGGTTAATATTTTAATGGACTTAGCTGCCGCTGCTAAATACATAGTATTGATTGCTGATTCCATTGGCGATATTAAATTAACTGGGTGAATATTGAGGCGAATATTACCTCTAACAATCCGAGAAATATCTAGGACATCTTCAATTAGTTGAGTTTGTGATTTAGCATTACGTTCAATAGTTTCTAAAGCGATCTGTGTTTTTTCTGGACTCAATTTTCCAGATTTCAGCATTTGTGACCAACCAACAATAGAAGTGAGAGGCGATCGCAGTTCATGAGAAAGTATGGCTAAAAACTCATCTTTGACCCGGTTAGCTCGTTGGGATTCTTCATAAAGATGAGCGTTATTAATTGCTAACAATGCCATTTGTGCCAACTGGACTAAAATAGCTTCATCATCTTCACTGAAATCACCTTCATATTTATCAGAAAGCTGAATCAAACCAATATTTTTGCTATTAATATCAATTAATGGTGCTGCCAGCCACCCAAGCATGGGTAAATGTCCATTGGCTACATCTGGATATGCTTCTAATTCAGTTTGGGTCATCCGCATTGAACCCTGCATTTGACAACCCAAGGCATAAAGACTAGATTCATCCGGTTTTTTATAGTGTTCCTGCCACTGCTCGTATTTATCGGAAAGATGAACTGTATGAATTGCTTTTGTCCAATTTCCATCTACTGTAATACTAATGATTGATTGGTGCGTGCCAATAATTTTACTAGACTGCTCTGCAATCAATTTTAGTATATCATTCATTGACAATGTTGAATTAATAGTAATAGATAAGTCAGCTAGTTTTTGCAACCGATTTGTAAGTTTTAGAGTTAAAGCATACTCTTCTAACTGTTGATTAGCTTGTTTGAGTATTTCTGTTTTTTCTGATAACTTATTGTATAATTGAGCATTTTCTAAAGAGATAGCTGCTTGCGTCATCAACGTCCTTAAAACTTCAATATTGCCATCTGTAAATGCTCCTAATATTAGCTTATTTTCTAAATACAGGATACCAATTAATTTACCTTGGTTAATAATCGGAAGACATAATAAACTTTTAGGTTGCTCAGAAAGAATATAGGAGTCAGAGCATATTAAAGAATTAGTTTCAGCATCATTAATGAGAAATATTTTTGCAGTGTTATATACATAATTAATTACACTAATAGGAATATCTTGACTTAAATCTACTAAAATTGATGGCTGGATAACAGGTGCAGTATCTATTTTGATTGCTTCTATAAATAAATGATCATCTTTTACTAAAATCAAAGCACATTTATTAGCTCCACTATTTTCCATGATAACTTGCATCAATGTTGATAGCAAGTTATCAATTTGGATTTCACTGGCAATTACCTGAGATAATTTTATAACTGCTTTCAAATCAATAGCTTTAGAGATATTGTTATTGTCACCAAGAATAGTTGACAGGGAATGATTAACCGATAAAGATGTTTTTTCGTGAACAATAAGATGTGTTTTTCCCTGTTTTATAATATCAGCAAGTAATTGGGGATATGACTTTTCTAAGTGAACCAATTTAGATTTTGCTCCCCAGCGTAGATAACAATAATATGCCTTGCTCATGTACAATGAGGCAAATTCATTTCTGCCTAGAGATAAATAAAACTCTGCGGCTAATTCATAAGCTAGAGCCTCTTCATGAAGATATTCATGTTTATTTGCACCCTGAATAGCTTGATCATAATATTCCATTGCTAAAAGAAATTGTCCTAAAACTCGGGCTTTTTCTGCTTCTATTAATTCATACTTATGTTGATAATTCATTGGTGCATGATTAGACCAATATTGCATTTTCGCCTGATTGGCTAAAATTTGTTGCATGAACTCCAATTGTTTATGCTCAGACTGGTGAGGATATGCACCTAAAAGAGCCAGAGAATAATAGAAATTATATTCACTGGTCAAAATTTGTCCAGTTACAGATGCGATATATTGTTTACATAAAATGGCATTTTCAACGGCATTTTCATGTTGTTTAAATAAATAAAATTGAATAGTTTTAGTGAAATGAAATGCAAATAAAGTATAGTTTTCCTGATTAAATAATAGTAAAAAAGATTCTTCTTTGACAAAATCCATATTGGATAGATATTGCTCATAGTTAGTATTCATGAGATTAAATATTATCTGCTTCCAAATCACGAGACTTTCAATAGTTAAATATTGTCTTTGATTAACCATAAAAGTAATATACTGATCTAGATGTTGAGATATATTTATTAAATTTCCACCAGAAAATAACAGCTTAAAGATATGATTAAGACAACAGCAAGTAATATGTTCTATTTCACCAAGTGCCAAACCATAGTGAAAATTTTCTTGTAAAGGAACTATTGATTCTCGAAAATGTTGTTTCCAATATGTAATAGTAATATACCACATCACTTTTACTTTGAATCTAATGCTTACGTCATCAAATTTATCTGATAATCTCAAAGCTAATTGTCCATAGCGATATCCAGTATCAATATCGGAGAAAGCATCGCAGAGGAGCAAAGCATAGAGAATATATCCATAGGCAGATCCCGCAGAATTTCCATAGTTAATAGATAAATAGATCATGGTAAATATAATCGGCAGTAGTAATTCTGGATTGTGAATATAAGTCAAGCGAATGAGAGTCTCTAATATCTGCATCGCTGCAAGTTTATCAGGATCTGTCATTTTTGGTAAATGGATTAAATCCTCAATATTCACATTTTTTGGAGGTACTTGTTCCAACGTAACTCCTAGCATCTCTATTAATTTTAGCCCTGTCTCAATGCTTAATTCCACTTCGTCTATTAGCAATTGAGTTTTATATACTTTGATTTTGTCTAATACATTAGTTGCATTTTCTTTAACTATTTCTATGTAAATTAGTGCTTGCTCAAAATTAATATTTAACTTTGTTGCCTCCACAGCTTCTACATAAAGCTTTAATGTTAAGTCATACTCATGCTGCCAACTATCTGCTGCTAAAAGTTTTAAACCCATGTCTAAATATTTAACAGCAGCGTCATAAGCTGTAGAAGATTTAGCTTTATGACCAGCAATTAAATTTAGTTGAGCTAGAGCATTTTTTTCTGACTGAATCGTTATTAAATCAATGCTAATATTTAACTGATTAATAATTTCAAATATATGATCTTCTATGTTTTCTTCAGGAGTATTTTTTAATAGCAGTTGTCCAATTTTTAAATGTGTAGATTGTTTTTCCTGCTCAGGAATCAAAGAATAAGCAGCTTGCTGTACACGGTCATGTAAAAATCTGTAACTAAATTTCTGTTCTTCATAGTGATCAACTTCTGATAACTGTTCATTATCAACTAAATCATTGTGAAAGAATTTATAAATTTTTGTCGTCGGAATTATCAACTCTTCCAACAGTGCTTTCCATAAATCTATCCCTGTTTGGATCTGAGATTTTTCATTAACTTTTGCTAATGTAGCCAAATCAAATTGGTTGCCAATACAAGCTGCCAGCTTTAATACTGATTGAGTTGCTTTTGGTAATTTTTGTAATTGCAGTGCCATAAATTCTACTACATCATCAGTGATAGCTAAAGATTGAATTTGGGCAATATCGCACTGCCAATAACCATAGTGAAAGCTAATTAAGCCATCTTCATATAGAGATTTGATAAATTGATGGCTAAAGAAAGGATTTCCTTGGGTTTTGAGATAGACTAATTGAGTAAATGAAAGAGCTACTGTATCTGGACAATTGAGAGTATCAGCAATTAGTTGATTTAAGTCAGATTGATTGAGGGGATTGAGAGAAATAGTATTGACTATAGACTCATCTTTGCGGATATTATCAATAGTTAATATTAAAGGATGTGTGCCAGAAACTTCATTATCCCGATAAGCACCAATTAACAATAAATAGCTAATATCCGTTGTTGTCATCAGCAATTGCATCAATTTGAGAGAAGCTAAACCTGCCCATTGCAGGTCATCTAAAAACATCACTAAAGGATGTTCTTTACTGGCAAAAACTTGGATAAATTTCTCAAATAGCAAGTTAAAACGACTTTCAGAGGCACTACCAGACAATTCGGGAACAGGAGGCTGTTTACCAGTAATCTGTTCTAATTCTGGGATAACAGCGATGATAACCTGGGCATTTTCTCCTAATGCAGAGAGAATTTTAGCTTTCCATTGTTGCAGTTGAGCAGGACTTTCAGATAATAGTTGATCTATTAACTCTTGAAAAGCTTGTATAAATGCCAGAAAAGGAATATTGCGTTGAAATTGGTCAAATTTTCCTTTAATAAAATAACCTTTAGCTTTAACTATGGGTTTGTGAACTTCATTCACTACAGCGGTTTTACCAATTCCTGAATACCCAGCTATGAGGATCATTTCTTTACTATTAGCACAAACACGCTCAAAGGCTGTGAGCAAAGTTTCTACTTCTACTTGTCTACCATAGAGTTTTTCAGAAATAATCAGATGATGGCAAATATCCTTTTCTGCTAATTTAAAACTAGTAATTTTTCCTGTTTCATTTATAGCATTTATACATTTTTCCAAATCATACTTAATTCCGTGGGCAGACTGATAGCGATATTCAGCATTTTTTGCCATCAATTTACTAATAATTTCTGACAGAATAGGGGAAATATGACTATGAATATCTTGTAATAATGGAGGTTGCTTGGCAATATGATAGTGTATTAATTCGATGGGATCATTACTAACGAAAGGTAATTCTCCAGTCAATAGTTCAAAAAAGGTAACACCCAAAGAATAGAAATCTGTCCGATAGTCAACTAAGCGATTAATGCGTCCAGTTTGTTCTGGAGATAAGTATGATAACGTTCCTTCTAGAATATTAGGATTAGTAAGAGTTTGAGTTTCTCTGGGAAGTAAGGAAGCAATACTAAAATCAATTAGCTTTACTTCTAAAGTGTGGGGATTAATCAGAATATTAGCGGGTTTTATATCTTTATGAATCACCCGATGATGATATAATTTTTGTAAAATAGAAACAATTTGGATGGCAATAGTGAAAAATTTTCTTAATCCTTCTTCGCTTTTTCCCATACCTCCTTCTCTCCATTGTTTTAGTTCTTCAGAGAGAGAAATACCACCAAAATCCTCCATTACTAAAGCGTATCCATTTTGGTAATTTTCTAAACTGTAAATTTGAATAATACCAGGAATATTAAGATTTTTGACAAGATTATATTCGTTGCGTAACTGCACTAATTTATAAAAACTGGGATATTCATCACGTAAAAATTTGATAACTACTGGTAGTTGATCTTTTTCTCTAATTGCACTAAATACCAATGTCTTATTACTAGAATAAATTTCTGCACCTATTTGATAACCAGTTAACTGTACCATCTTCAAAATATACCAACAAAATTTTTTACAATTAGTTTTGAAATATCAATGCTGATATAAAATCTACTATAACTTATTTATTAACCAAAACTTTCCACCAGATAAATATTATTTCCTGAATCACCAATTAAAATTAAACTACTATCATCAGTTTCCAGATTTGAACTTCCCGAAATACCACTTCGCAGAACTTGAATTAATCTTTGTGGAGTAAAAGATTCTAACTCAACAAAATTACCAGCATCTAACCAAGCTAATTCTTCAGAAGTGAAACTTTGACGAATTTCTTCAGGTAATTGTTTAGCTGCGGTTGCTAAATCTGGAGAAGATTGGATAAACATTCCTCGCTTAGTTGCCAGAATTTGCCGGGGTAAAAGTCCAATATCAATAATTTTCACATTGCTATTGAGAAACCAGCGTTCACTGGTGCGGATATGATTAATTAAACTTACACCTTTAGGACTACAATCATGGATTGTATAAACCTTTAAATCAGGGTTACGATGCAGCATTTCCATTGTGGTGTTAAAAATGCTTTGAGGATAACCAGTAATGCTGAGAATTGCACAGTTATTTTCAAAGTGGAAATTATTAGCAATTAATAATTGTGCAATGGTAGCACTATCACAAACTACTAATCTATCAAAACTGTAAGCTGTGACATCAGGATTAATTGTAGCAGGTGCTATTTCTTGTCGTGGGGAAGGAAGAATTTTTTCAGGGATATTATTGATTTGTTCCCAGCGGTTTAACCAGTCTTGTAATTGAGTTTGGGAAATTAAAAATTCTTGTGTTAATTTACCAACTTTTCCTAACTGTCGAGTTCCTAGAAATAGTGAAGACGTTCCTAAAATTACGACAACAACAAATAGAATAAATGACTGAAAGATAAATAAACTTGCTAAGATTCCTCCAACTAAAATCAAAATTCCTAGTCGTTGTAAAGATTTCGCACTTGCTTTGCGACTAGCATTATTGAGTTTAGTAGACTTCGTATTATTAAACAAATAAATGACTACGCAAATTTGATAAATTACATTGACAATTAAAAACGAATTTGATCCAATTATTTCGCTCAAAAAACCACCAAAAAAGCCTGTCACCCAAATATTAAAGAAAATATAAAATCCAGTAAGTCCAAATGATTTATTTCTAAAACGACTATCTAAAAAGTAAAGAAGTTGTTTTGGTGTAAAAAATAAAGTGTTATTAGCAGAAATATCATTAATGATTTTAGCAAACATAGGATCTGTAATTTTCACAGTTCCCATAGCTGTGGGTTCAAAAGCAAAAGGATGATTACATTTAGTACATCTTCCTTGATTTGCTGTTCTGTCTTTTAAATTATTATCAGTTCCGCATTTAATACATTTCATAGTTTTGTTAGTTTTGAGTTGGTTAAAAATTGTTATCTCAGATCCCCGACTTCTTTTTTGATTTTGTCATAAAATTAATAATTAATCGTAGAAGTCGGGGATGTTTCCTTTTATCCTATTTGATTGTTAAGTAAAACGCTGTAATCTTCCCGTTTACGAATTAAACGATGTGTACCATTTTCTAGTAATACTTCTGCTGGTTTAGGACGATGTAAAAAATGTGAAGACATTGCATAACCATAAGCACCAACATCTAAAATATTAATAATATCACCAATTTCTAAAGCCGGAAGTTGACAACCTTTCCCCAAATAGTCTCGTGAATAAGTTGTATTTCCACAAACATCAGTTAAATACTTTTCAGAAGTTGGATCTTTCCAAGTTGTAATTTCTCGATAACCTCCATGGACAGAAAGCACAGAAATATTAGCAACAGTAGAATCAACACCAATAATTTGTTTTTCTCCTTGCCATTTTACAGAAACAACCTTAGCCAACATAGTAGCACAACCAGCAATAGCAGCACGTCCCGGCTCAATTACCAAATTAATCTTTCTTCCTAAATTCCTAATTCTTGTACTTAACTCATGACCAAAAACCTCCCAATCAAAAGCTGCACCATGATGATAATATGGATAACCAAAACCACCACCAAAATCCAAATATTGCCAATTTGGTAACTTTTGTGCAATCTCTAAAACCGAATCAATAACATCAGTAAAAGCAGTTGTTGCATTAGTTCCCGTACCCCGATAAAAATGTAAACCCGTCACCTTCAAACCCACAGCACAAGCAATAGAAACAGCCTCATAAAAATCAGCTGCATTCACACCAATACGACTATCCTCCGAAACATTCAACCGCAAACCAATATTTAACTCCTCTTCCTCTTTGCGCCTCTGCGTCTGGGCGTGAGACAAAAAAATCTGACAACACAAACGCAACTGAGAAATACTATCCAAATTAAGAGTAGTCACACCCCAATCAAAAACCTGTGCCATTTCCTCCTGATTTAAATTACTGCCACTATAAACAATATCACGAGGATGAAACCCTGCATTTAAACCCAAATAAATATCACCTGGAGTATTAGCGTGAAGTCCCCAACCAGCATTTTTAAATATTTTCAATAAGTTAATATTACCATTCGTCACACTAGCAAAATGAAACTTTGTATGAGGATAACTAATAGCTTTGGTAATATCTGTAATAGTTTGGCGTAAAATATCGCCATTATAAACATATATTGGAGAACCATAAATTTGCAATAACGCCTGTGCAAGTTCTAGTTCTAAAATTGGAATTGCTGGGACTTTTTCCATAACCATGGAGGTAAAATAAATGGATGATATAAAGACTTTTTGCCTAATTTAGAACCCAAAACATGATAACGCCAAAGTTGCCACATTATCAATAACCACAGACTTTCACCAATGCGTCGTCCTTGAATTTGTCCCCCTAGTTCACCTGTAACAATTTGTGATGCAATATCAGGAAAAAAGCAGTGATCAAAACTCAGTATACCAGGATTTAACCAATTACCGATATCATGCCAATAATTATTTAAACACCAAGAGGTTAAGGGAACACCCATACCGCGTTTTTGTCGCCAAACAATTTCCGAAGGTAACCAATTTTCCGCCACACGTTTGAGAATATACTTCTCGCAAGCACCGTGTAAACAGAGTTCACCAGATAGCTGAAAAGTCCATTCTGCTAAAAGTAAATCACAAAAAGGCGATCGCACAACCAACCCGTGAGCAAAACCCAAAGCCGTCGCACGAGGATGAATATTTTGCGCTCCTTTTAACATCAAACTGGCACGCCGGAGACGATGTAACAACGAAGGACAAAAACTAGCATCAAGAGCATCCAACAGCCAATCTTGAGCATTTAAACCCTGAATCTGAGCATATATTTCCGGCTGATACACCCTAGATTCATAACTCCAAAGACGGTGAAAAGTCCGCAGATATTGGTGAATAAAATCCTCTTCTTTATGAGGATGTTCAGATTGATAAATACCCGCAGCAATCAAAGGTTTATTAGTCCAACCAGCAAATAATTGATCACCACCTTCACCATTAAAAATCACCTGAGTTTCTTGACTAGCAACTTGATTCAGAAGATATAAAGGAAGAGTTACACCGTCACCAAAAGGTAAATCTAAAGCTTTAACAGCAGGAATTAGAGCCTTTTTAATCTTACCTGGACTAGCATCAACTTTAACTAAAGGAATATGCAAAAACTGTGCAACTTGTTCCGCATAGGGATATTCAGAAATTCCCACATTACCAAAATCCAAAGTGTAAGCACGAACTTTTACCCCAGCTTCTACCAACAAAGCCGCAATAATTGAAGAATCTAAACCTCCAGACAGAAAAACCCCCACAGGTTCATCTTTCAAATCAGCAATTTGTTTTTGAATAGCATTTTTTAGTAAAACTTGTAATTGAGAAACTGCGGTATTTTCATCTTGAATTTGTGACTTTGATTCACACCATTGATAAATGTTGCGAAATTGAGGATTATCAACATTTTCCCAAACAATCTCAGTTCCCGCAGATACAGAAAATATCTCATTAACCGGAGTGAGAGGATTAGGAACATAGGAAAAACAACTATAACCATATAAACCAGAAATATTAACTTCCGGTTTTTCCATAACTTCTAAAAGTAGTTGTAACTGAGAAGCAAACCAAATCACTCCTCCTTGCTGAGTCCAAAATAAAGAAACCCTTCCAAAAGCTTCTCTCCCCAAAATCAACTTATTTGATTCTACACTTACCCAAATATCAAAAGCATCAGAAAATCCCGAAGCAGAAATACCCGCAATCGTATTTTTCCGTAAAGCAGGTACAGACTCACAGCCAACATAAACAACATTCCAAACAAACTTCTCTCCCTTACCTCCTCTCTCTGTGCCTCTGCGTCTCTGCGTGAAAAACTCTTTTCTCCTATCACCCCAATAACCAATAAAATGATCAGCAAACATAACTATTGCACCACAAAAGTTTCTTCACTAATTTTCCGTCCTTCAATCAACATTTCGACCTGCCAATTCCCCACAGGTGCAGTAGGATTGATAGTATAACGACAAAAAGTATCCCAAATAGAAGTTTTAACTTCACGCGTTTGATAATTATTTTGCTTAACAACTTGACCAATTGGATCAATCCAATTACAAGAAAGATTGAGTTTTTTACCGATAGGTGCATCTTTCAAAGTCACACGATAAAAAAGTTCTGCATTAGCTGAACGGGAAATATTTTTAAAATTCCCATTATTTGATTCTAGAGTAATTTTGTCCTGTTGTGCGGAAATATTAGCTAATAAAGAACTTTGTTGTTGATTAAAAAATACTGCGAATCCTATTCCTATTATTACAGTCGCAGCTACTCCAAAACTAATCAATTTATTGCGGCGTTGTTGGACTTCTAAAGCTTGTTTACGCCTAACTTGAATTAAGGCTTCATCTAATAATTCGGGTGCTAAATTCAAATCTTGTAAAATGTCTTTAACCTGTTGTTGATCAAGTTCTGCTTCTTGGCGCAATTGCAATCCTTGAACTTCAGCAATTATTTGGTTTAATTGTTCTTGAGTTAGTCGCTGGTTCATAATTTCTGGTAACTTCTGATTAATATACTTTGAGAAACGAGCGAGATCACCGACTTCTTGGAGAAGTCGGGGATATTAATACACAGGAAATACTTTACTTAAATCAAGCTGTAAATCAGGAAAGTAAGGTAAAAATATAACTTGATTAGGTAAAACAATCCGCTTGCTTGAATAACCAAATTTACCTTGTTTATTTTGATATAGTTCACTGTAACATTCTAAACAATTATCTAATAAATTAAATATCCAATAATCAGGTATTCCTGCTTTTGCATAAAGAGGTATTTTTACCTTTTAGTCATATTCTATCGAAAAATCTGCAACTTCGATGATTAATAAAATATCAGTCCCTTGTGGGTGAGATGATAAATAATTATCATCACGATTTTTAATGATCGCAAAATCTGGTTCTGGTTCACTTTTGGGTGGTATGCTAATAGGGGCTTGAGATTGTAAAGTTGCTCTCTCTCCTATTACTTTAGGAAGTTCCCGCAATAAATTACGTAAACAAGTTTCATGTGCCGTACCTTTTGCTGCCATTTCTATCAATTCTCCGTTAATTAATTGAATATGATCATCTTCTTTTAAAAACCCGATTTCGGTGAGTTGGTGATATTCTTCTAAAGTGAAGCGTTTAACCTGAATCGTAGTCATATATCTTGCTCCTTGAGGAATTGCCATTACATATATTCTAAATGTGCCAGAAATTGCTATGCTAAGAATATAATAACTATTAAGGAAACAATGCGATCGCCTACTCTTACCCCGACAATGACTGCTTTTCCCTTGGCTGCTGTAGTTGGTCAAGAAGCCATTAAAATAGCTTTGCTGTTGACAGCAGTTGATCCCGTTTTGGGGGGTGTGGTAATTGCAGGTCGTCGCGGTACGGCTAAGTCTGTGATGGCGCGGGCTATTCACGCTTTATTACCACCTATTGAAATTGTTAAAGATTCTGTTAGCAACTGTGACCCCAACCACCCAGAAGAATGGGATGATAAACTCTTGGCTGAAGAAAGACAGGAGATAGAAACGGAAATTATCCCTGCACCTTTTTTGCAGATTCCTCTGGGGGTTACGGAAGACCGGCTTTTAGGTTCTGTGGATGTGGAACAGTCGGTTAAACAAGGTGATACAATTTTTCAACCGGGATTACTGGCTACAGCTAACCGAGGGGTGCTGTATGTGGATGAAATCAACTTATTAGATGACCAAATTAGTAACCAACTGTTATCCGTATTATCTGACGGACGTAACCAAATTGAACGGGAAGGAATCAGTTTCCAACATCCTTGTAAACCGTTGTTTATTGCCACCTATAATCCCGAAGAAGGGGCGCTAAGAGAACATTTACTTGATAGAATAGCGATCGCCTTATCAGCAGACGGAGTTCTGGGTATAGATCAAAGAGTACAGGCAGTTGAGCAAGCGATCGCCTATTCCCAGTCTCCCACACAATTCCTGCAACAATACAGCGAAGACATAGACTCCCTCAAAACCCAAATCATCTTGGCACGGGAATGGTTAAAAGAAGTCACCATTACCCAAGAACAAATTACCTACCTCGTCAGTGAAGCCATTCGCGGGGGTGTAGAAGGACACCGTGCAGAATTATTTGCAGTCCGCGTAGCCAAAGCCGCAGCAGCCTTAGAAGGACGTAATACCGTCACAGCAGAAGATTTACGTCGCGCGGTGGAATTGGTGATAGTACCTAGAACTACAATAGTACAGACACCACCACCGGATCAACCACCACCACCTCCCCCACCACCACAGGAAAATCAAGACGAGTCCGAAGAAGAACAAGAGGAAGAACAGGAAGAGGAAAAAGAAGAAGACCAAGAACAGCAAGAACCCCCAGACATTCCCGAAGAATTTATCTTTGATCCAGAAGGGGTAATTCTCGACCCAGAAGTGCTTTATTTTACCCAAATGGCACAACGTCAAGGTAAATCAGGCAGTCGCAGTATTATCTTCTCAGACGACCGGGGACGGTACATCAAGCCGATGATTCCCAAAGGTAAAGCTAGAAGAATAGCCGTAGATGCCACACTTCGAGCCGCAGCACCGTATCAAAAAGCACGACGCGCCAGACAACCTGATAAAAAGGTAATTGTCGAACAGGGAGATATCCGTTCTAAGCGGTTGGTGAGAAAAGCCGGTGCTTTGGTGGTGTTTGTGGTAGATGCTTCTGGCTCAATGGCTTTAAATCGGATGCAATCCGCTAAAGGTGCGGTGATGCAGCTTTTAACAGAAGCGTATCAAAACCGTGATCAAATATCTTTAATCCCCTTCCGAGGAGAACAAGCGGAAGTATTACTACCTCCTACCCGTTCCATTGCTTTAGCCAAAAATCGCTTAGAAAGATTACCCTGCGGTGGTGGTTCACCCCTAGCACATGGTTTAACTCAAGCCGTGCGTGTAGGTGTAAATGCCCAAATGGGTGGGGATATCGGTCAAGTTGTCATTGTGGCAATTACGGATGGACGTGGCAATATTCCTTTGGCTCGTTCTTTAGGTGAACCGATAGAACCAGGAGAAAAGCCAGATATCAAAGCCGAATTATTAGATATTGCTGGCAGGATTCGGGCTTCCGGGATGCAGTTGTTAGTAATTGATACGGAGAGCAAGTTTGTATCAACAGGCTTTGCGAAGGAATTAGCCCAAACAGCAGGAGGTAAATATTATCACTTACCGAAAGCCACAGACAAAGCGATCGCAGCTATGACTAGGGGAGCTATAGCGGATATGAAAGCAAAGTAAGTTAACAGAAAATTAATTGTTCGTAAATTAGTTCTTATGCACTAAATACATCCCTTTCCTTGGGGTGTGATAGTTGTGGCTGCGGAATGTAGGTTAGATACTTTTAATTAAAAAAATATCCTACAAGATTGGATAGCGTACCCTACGGGATATTGCTACGTGGAGCGTCCCGGAGGGAATTGGCGCTGCTGCAAGCGGTTCATCTTTTTTGTGGATTTCTCTTAGTAATTAATTGCCAATCTTCTACTTTATCTATCACTTTGATAGATTTGAACTGGAGGTTTTTTAAAGTAGCTGTGCTGAGGAGAAAATAAGGTTGGCTATCATATTGCCAATAATATTGTAGCTCACCGATAGAAGCAGGAATAATGGTGCGATCGCTATAAAAATCCAAAGAAGGACGATGGTAGGGAAAAGATGTATAGATTTCCTTAACTGCTGGATCTATTTTAGTGATCATCGCCGCCACTGGTTTAACAGCATAAGCTGTATTTAATTCCCAAACCCAATAATGAGATTTCATCAATAGGAATAGAGAAATATAACTTCCCCAAATTAAAATTTTGAGAAATTGTTTATCACCTCGTTCTGCCAAAATTGCGGCTAAAGTCATAGTTAAAGCCACTGCTGCGAAAATTATCTGTAACTCTACTTTATCGACAGTTCTCCCACTAAAATAAATACTTCCCGCAGAAGCCACCACTGCTAAAATTGCTAAAATTGTTACCCAAGCGCGGGGATAGCCAGAAAATTCAGGCACATTTTCCAGATTTGCTAATTGAAACCCAAAAGCTAAAGCTAAACTTGGATAGATGGGGAATATATACCAGGGAAGTTTAAAGCTAACTAGGGAAATAATTAATAGATAAACACCACACCAAACAATAATCAATTTTGCCCAACTTAAGTTATGATTATTCCAGGTGATGCGAATAGTTTGGGGTAAAAATATCAACCAAGGCCATGTCCATTTGCTGATTTCTAAAAGGTAATACCAAGGTATTTCGGAACTATCACCACCAATAGTTTTGATATGGCTTAAAGATGTATTTACATCAATACTGAAGGGATAGCCATATTGCCATAATTTAAATCCATACCAACAGAGTATAGGTAGACAACCGATAAAAATACCTGTCCAAAAATAATAACTCGTCAGCAGTCTGGGTGTATCCCAATAGAGAAAGACTAAGACAACCGCAGCTAAATATACACCCATCATGCCTTGGGTGAGACAAATTAACCCAAAACTCATCCCTATACCTAAGCAGTAACGTAAATCCCGACGCGATCGCAATACAAACCACATCATCAAGATCGCAAAACTGGCAACTGCCCCATCTAACACTGCTAACCTGCCATATCGTACCACTGGCAGCATTGTTAAATAAATCAGAGAACTATAAATAGCTGCCCAACGTTGACGAAACATCTCTCTGCCCAGGCAATATAACAAAGGTACAGAAGTTGCTGTCAAAATCGCACCAGGTAGCCGCGTTGTCCATTCACTGACACCACCCAGAGAATAAGCCCAAGCAATTAACCAGTGCATGAGTGGCGGTGTGTGATGATAGGGTTCACCGCCCAAGGTGGGGTAAAGCCAGCGCATTGAATCTGCTGGGGCTTGCCAAATTTCCCGCGCTACCCTAGCCACGGTTGCCTCATCGCCATCTTGTAAAGGCAAACCTCCAAGATTGATGGTAAACAAGATCACCGCTGCCAATAACAAGAGAATTAGCCATAGCCAATCAATCTGTTTTTCAACCACACGGTGCTGTTTTTCTAGACGAGTCCAAATAAAGCTGCCTTCTTGCATATTCTATGCGAATCTTAATAATTGCTGAGTTTAATCACATAGAGATCAAAGCGAATCTCTACTTTTGCCATCTAGGAAAAACCTATATTCAAAAACAATGGCTAGATTTCAAATTAGCTCAGTTTCCCAAGAACAGAGATAATTTTTTGGCGAAGATTTTCTGATTGATTTTTTAAGGAAGTTCACAAGCATTTTTCCCATTAAATGATATAAATACTACCATTAGCTTTTGGTCAATTACCCTGAAGGAGAATGTCAATGAACCTACCTTTTATTTTAGATGTGGCACTGGGTTTAATTTTTATTTACTTAATTCTCAGTTTACTCGCTTCAGAAATTCAGGAATTATTAACTACAGTCCTGCAATGGCGGGCTGAACACTTGAGAAGATCAATTGAAATTCTTTTAGCTGGTGATGCTGAAAAGTCAGAAAATCCAGAAATAATTCAACTGGCAAATAAAATTTATGCCAATCCTTTAATTCAAAGTATTAATCAAGAAGCTAAAGGTTTATTGTCAACTTTACCGCGTAAAGCTACTTGGGCAATTGGTTCATGCTTTAATCTTTTGAGAAAGTCTAGTTCGCGACTCCGCAAAGAAACTGTTTTTGGTGATCAAAAACGGAGTGCGCCTTCCTACATTGGTGGTGAAAATTTTGCTACTACTTTTATGGATACACTACAATTGCCAACATTGGTAAAAAAATTAACTGAAGTCAGATTAGAACAATTCAAAGACGAACGTCTAGATGATATTAGACAGATTTTAATTCAGTTGCAGGTTTATATTAATAAGCAAGAATTATCTAGTGAATTTGCCACAGATATTGCCGCAGATTATAGACAGTTGGAATTAGAGTATAACCGCATTGTTGATGAATTCAACAAAGATAAATATGATATATACATGAGTATAAATAGGATGAGAGATAGCCTAGATAAATATATAGAGAGTTTTGAGGTAAACATAGTTAATCATCAAGATATTTTAGATAAACCTTTGCGAGAAATAAAATTCGTCAGAAAAGATATTTTTGAAGATGTAGAAAAAGCGATAGTAATAGGAGGATTAAAACCTAATATCAATGAAATTGTCAAATCTATTAAGAAAGATAGTGCTATTTACAGTGAAGTTATCGCAGCTATCCAAGATAAAGATAGTGAAACTTATAAAAAAGTTAAAGAACTAATTGATATTCTGCCAGACTCTGTAGTTGATAACATTCAAATTATGGCAAAACGCGCCCAATTGAAAGCTAAAAACACGGAGGAGGGTATTATCCTTTTACGAAAAGAAATTGAAAATAGTTTTGATAGCTCTATGGAAAGAGCCGGTGGTGTTTATAAACGTAATGCTAAAGGAGTGGCAATTTTAATTGGGATAACTTTAGCTATCGCCGCTAATGCAGATACTTTCCATATTATTAATCGCTTATCGAAAGATTCTTTATTGCGAGAAATAATTATTAACAAAGCTGTACAAGTAGTACCACAAGGATCTAATTCTTCAGATATGAGTAAAATAGATCCTAACGAGATTTTAAAAGAAGTTGAGTTACCACTTGGCTGGACTAATGCTAACGTACAACAGCAAATTAATGGCACAAATTATAGAATTAATGGTTTGCCTATTTTTAGTATTTTGAGTATGATTGCTGGTTGGCTTGTTAGTGGTTTTGCTATTGCTATGGGTGCGCCTTTTTGGTTCGATTTATTGGGTAAAGTCATGAATGTGCGGAATGCGGGTAAAAAAGGCAAACAAGCTCCTAGAAATCAAGATGAATAATTTTAGATCCCCGACTTCTCTAAGAAGTCGGGGATCTAATTGTTCATAATTGATTTACATCTGCTTGGGACTCATCTTTAATATTAAAATAGTGAAAAAGATTAGCACCTGTTAAATGGGATGCTTGTTGTAAATTAGATGTAACTAATATTCTATATCCAGAATTTGCGGCTTGTTGACTTTTATGGCATGATGTCATCTAATTTAAGTTTTAAATCGGGAAATAGAGGAGAAATAATACTGTCTTCTAAACGATATTTTTCTTGTTGATAGACACCATTAATTAATTGGCAAATTGTTAATGTAGGTTGTTTAGGATTACCAATAAATTGGATTCCACCTAATGCTCGAAAGTCTACAATCCAATATTCCGGTATTTCTAAAAAGGCATATTCTTCTATTTTTCTGGCATAATCATCTTGCCAATTTGTACTCACAACTTCAGCAACTAATTTGATGGTATTACCATTGCAAATTATTGGTTCTTTTTGCCAAAGTGGTTCTTGATTAAGTTTTGCTTTATCTAAGACAATTACATCTGGACGGAGTGCTGTAGCTTCCGCAGCGAAGGGTTTAATTAAGCAATTTTTGGGAATCAACCAGTTTAAATTATTATGAATAATCTCTGTATAAATTCTACCGGCAATATTTCCAGCAACTTCCTCATGGGGTCCTGTTGGTTCCATATCTCTTAATTCTCCGTCAATTAGTTCATAGCGAGTATTGTCCGCATATTCAATTAAAAATTGCTCAAAGGTGAGTGATTTTACTGGGGTATAGGTCATAATTTTAGATTGTCTTGTGATGTTGGGTTTATTTTAACTAACTTTTGACTCATTTTCCTCTGATTCATCTCTAATATTAAAATAGTGAAAAAGATTAGCAACGGTTAAATCTGATGCTTGTTGTAAATTAGATGTAACTAATGTTCTATATCCAGAATTTGCGGCTTGTTGACTCACATAATTTTCATATTCCCGGCGTAATTCTGGCGCAAACATAAATAATAATTGATCACGTAATGAATAAAAATGAGATTTTTCGGCTATATTTTCATAGCTGATTTGTTCTGGTGGTATTTCTGGATTAGTTATAGTTTGGGTAATTTCTGAATTATGAAAATCTGCACTATTTAAAAGTTTTAATTCTGCTGACGACTAAAATCTTGTCATTGCGATACATTACGAGTAAACTAATGTTGTAGTTAAATTCTACACCACTAGATACTCATAAAGCCAGGTAATATTCTCATGTACGAATCAATCAATCTTGATCAACTAAGAGATAAATCTGCTAACGAATCACCCAAAATAGCTTTCCAGCATCAGCTTGAGGCGTTTACAGCACTTAGTAAGACATTTAACCTTAGTAGTGAAAAGCCCGGTAGTGGAATATTAGTTCTTCCTACAGGTGCAGGTAAAACATTTACTGCTGTTAGTTGGTTATCTAAGTATGTAATCCCTAAAAATATTAAAATACTTTGGTTAGCTCCTTCATTTTACTTATTAGATCAAGCATTTGACACATTTAAAAAAAGTGCTATAGATATTCCCAAGTCAAGGAAAACATTAAATATTCGTTGTGTTTCTAGTAATCCTTCTCATGCTAAAACTGCATCAATACAATTGACTGATGATATTGTTATCATGACAATACAAACAGCCATCAAAAATTTACATACTGATGCTAGAGACCAGTTTGGTGATAAATTTGAGACAGCTTTTAAGAAATTTATTGATAATTGTCAAGAAACAGGACTTTTTGTAGTTGTTGATGAAGCTCATCATTCACCTGCTTATGGTTGCCGAAACTTATTAATTAGTGAACAAGAATCTGCACTAGGACTCAAAAAGCTAGTTCCAGAATTGCGTTTACTTGGTTTAACAGCTACACCAACCTATACAGATAAAGCTAGACGAGGTTGGTTATGGAAAATATTTGAGAATGGAATTATTTACGAAGCTCAAAAGGAAGCTTTGATAACACAAAAGGTCTTAGCTAGACCTAATTATATTGAAGTGCCAACTGGTAAAGAATTTGAAGTTGATGATAGATTATATGACCGATTGGTTAAGCAACATAAAGACCTACCAGAAGACATTATTGAGAAACTTGCAAATGATCACCAACGAAACAATTTCATAGTACATACTTATGTATCAAAGAAAGATACTTTTGGCAAAACTATTATCTTTGCTGACCGTTGGTTTCAGTGTGTTTATATAAAAAACAAGTTGCGGGAAAAAGGTATTGAAGCAGATGCAATTTATTCACAAATTGATGCTGATCCAGGTTCAGCAGAGGCACGAAATAAACGCCAACAAGGCGATAATGAAATAATTTTAAATAAATTTAAGTCTGGAGAACTCGATGTTTTAATCAATGTGAGAATGTTAACAGAAGGGGCTGATATTCCTAGTGTGAAAACTGTATTTATTACTCGCCAAACAACAAGTTCTATCTTAATGACTCAAATGATTGGTAGAGCATTACGAGGTGAAAAAGTAGGAGGTAGTGCCGAGGCAAATGTTGTTTTATTCTTCGATGACTGGAAACGTTTAATTGATTGGGCTAATCCCAAAGATGGCGATACTATAGATACAGAAAAATCTTCTATAAAAGGACATCTGCCAATTGAATATATTTCAATTCGTCTAGTTGAAGAATTATCGAAATCAATGGAAAGTGGAGGAGATTATGAAATGCCTCCATTTGCAAAAATATTTCCTATTGGTTGGTATAAAACTGAAGTTGTCTATGCTAATGCTGACAATAATAATGAATCAATGGAAGGATTTATTGAATTTGTCATGGTCTATGAGCATACAGTCAGCAAATTTAAAACATTTATTGATTTCATTGTTTCCACAGATTTACCAGATGAATGGTCTAAAGAATATCTTGACGATGAATGGATTTACTCTCAAGTAGAAAAATGGATAGATAAATATTTTGACCGTAGAACCGATAATTTTGGTGAAAAGCTGGCTTCAGATTTAATTAAAATTGTGAGACATATTGCTCAAGATAACTTACATTCTGCACCACCATACTATTCGTTTGAGCAAAGAGAAATTTATGATTTAGATAAAATAGCAGAGAAATTAATTGATTTTACGACACGTAAAAAATATGAATATTTGAGTAAAGAATTTTCAAAACCTGATTTATTGTGGAAGACTTTTTACACAAGTTTGAACCGATTTCAAACAGCCGTTGATGCAGCAATTATGCGTATTCTTAATCCTATAATAGATCCTGATCCCATTATCAAACCTGACCCTGATCGGAAGAGAGAATTAACTGAAGAAGAAAAAGAAAAAGTCAAAAAAAGAGATGGCTACACTTGTCTATGTTGTGGTGTAGATAACAGATTAGGTAAATTACAAATAGATCACATTAAACCGTTTTCTATGGGCGGTGAAACATCTATAGAAAACTCACAAACCTTGTGTAATAGGTGCAATATATGTAAAAACAATAATGAAATTGATTTTCGGTGTAATAGAACGAGATTAAGGATCGCAAAAAATCTTAATTTACCCAATCTCGATGTATCATCTTCATATACAAATCAGAAAACTACAAATATTCTAACAAGAATAGTGAACTTGTTTTACCATTGCAAAGCAGTTGAAAAAGTTAAGTGGGAAATATCTACTTACAATATATATCTGTATCCTGGCAACAATCCTGAGTGGTTGCTTAAACATAAAGCGGAACTTCTTAATTTTATTAAAAATAAGATTGGCTATCGCGGTGTTGAAAAGATCCAAGTTATTGTATCTGATAAAATCTATATTTAGGGTTAGATGTAGATTGGATTTAGCAACAAAACCCAACAATCAATATCATAACTAGATCCCCGACTTCTGTTTTCAATCTTATTCATCAACGATTAATTGATGCTAGAAGTCGGGGATCTTAAACCTCACGAAAATATCCCCGATCTTTAACATCAATTGGTAATTTACTTAAAGTATTTATTATCCCACCGCAAAACCTGTAAATTGCCGTTTATAAGGAGCATGAAATCCTAAAACAATATCTTCTTTAGGGACACCAGCAGCGATTAATTCATTAGCAATACCAATTTCTGTACCATCTCTTTGTACTTGAGTTTGGACTAACTGGCATTTAGCAGCAATGAAAAGAAGGCAAGAGAAAATTACCCAACATCTTTGAGAGGCCCAGTGTTGTTGAATCGTGGAAAAAGAAGCAGAAACTAAGCAGCAGTTAGGTCGGCGTTCTTA
>JANMGZ010000384.1:0-2494 GCA_031374905.1 Dolichospermum sp. OTE_70_metabat_362_sub | reverse complement strand
GTGCAGGGTTCAGAAAATCTTACCCGTCAAGCTACTCGCATCATCCGCCAGTTTGAACCAGAAAATATCCAAGGTTATGCAGAAACTAATTGATAATTGACAATTGACAATTGACAATTGACAATTGGTAATTTCATTCTTCCTTCTTTATTTTTTCTGAACTCCTGAACTCCGAACTCCGAACTCCTATAACTCCATGCTACCTAGAGAAGAACTTTTAAAAGGTGTTGAAAACCGCGATACAGTTGCCCGTGTAATTGATCAAGCAGATCAGGCTATAAAGACTTGGGAAGTGGTTTTTACAGATTTTTTATCTCCGCCAGAGTTAGCGGAAATTCACCGGGTATTTAGTCGCTTAACAGAGGTACATTCCGTAGCCTGGGGTGGATATCCACAAGCGGAAAGACAAAGGTTAGCGATCGCTCGTGCTGATTTACCATTAGATCAGTCTGAAGTTGCTATTGTAGCCTTAGAAATTGCGGGTAATTTCTTATTTGATACCGCAAATCACCGAGATTTTTTAGGTGCAATGTTGGGAACGGGGATTGTGCGGGAAAAAACGGGAGATGTAATTGTGTTGGGGGAAAGAGGGGCGCAGGTGATTGTTGTGCCTGAATTGGTAGAATTTTTAGAGATGAGTTTACAACAGGTGCGTTCTGTGCCTGTGAAAACTCGACGCATTGATATTAGTGAGTTAAAAATCCGCGAACCTAAGAAAAAAGAATTAACGACTGTAGAAGCTTCTTTGCGATTAGATGCAGTGGCTTCGGCTGGGTTTGGGATGTCCCGGAGTAAAATGGTAGATCTGATAGATTCTAATGATGTGCGTGTCAATTGGAAGGAAGTGACTCAAGCCAGTTCCCACGTTAAAACAGGAGACTTAATCGCTATTCGCGGGAAAGGGCGGTTGGAAGTTGGGGAAATTGCGGTGACGAAAAAGGATCGCTATCGGGTACAGTTGACCAGATATATGTAGAATGAAATTTGGTTTTTAGGGGTTGACAGATTAGGTTTTATATGATATTGTAATAGTCTTGTGTTAATTAAGGACGGTTAGCTCAGGTGGTTAGAGTACATCGTTGACATCGATGGGGTCGTTGGTTCGAGTCCAATACCGTCCATAGTTTTTGTATAGTGACTACTTATTTTTCGTCAGTGACAATTTAGCAATATTATTTTTTGTCTTAAATTACTTAGAAAAAGGCAGGAGTTAAGAGGCAGGGGGGAGAAGGTTATGAGTATCAATTAAAACTTTAGTTCTGGGTTTAAAGCCCAGTTTAAAGAAAGAATTATACTCCGACGCACTGCGCGTTAGATTATACAAATCTGACAATATAATGCGTATATATAAATCTAGGGTGTATACATGATATTATATACCGGAACCTATACGTTAAACTTAGCAATTGAACTAAATTTAAGCGGAACAAACCAGTTATTCACAAGTGTATAACCCAATCAAAAAAGGAAAATTTTCCAAAAAAATATTATTCTCTGCAAAGAGGTAAGTAATTTGTTGAATATCGTCAGTGATGGCTACGCCGACTGTATGGCAACATACTTTATTATTTTAAATACCTTGGTAAGATAGAGACTATGAGTAAAAGTATAATTATTAATACAATTAATACAATCAGTGCGAAATCATCAACTTATTTATTTCTTCTTTTCCCTAATTTTAGTGGTGATTATTGGCTGTTTTAAGTTTTTGGATCAATTACCAAATTTTCCTTGTGAACCAAGAGGATTTATGGTCAGCCACATAACAAAATCTTATCTCTATCCTGAAAAAGTTGTGGTTCGTCCTTGGTTAGGTCAGCATCACGTATATGCTATATTTATGCTGCCCAATAATTATGTATATGATCGGTTTATGACAATCAAGTTGCCAGGTAATAAAACCTATTGTGGATTTGTAGACAATCCCAGTCAAACTATAGATGAAATTAACACCAAACCAGGGCATTATTTAGTTAAAGGATATTTACAAACACGAACTGCCATCAAATTTATTTTGGCAGGGAGAATCAATGACCTTAAACAGGTAAACAATTGGCAATTAGGTTATGGTACACACAAACACATGACACTATCGTAGACAAGTTTTTCCGCAAATCTTAGTTAAAACAGTCAATAAAACGCGCTGCTGATTCCCTGTTTTCACATTGACAGACTCAGCAACGCCGATTTTTCGGATACTCAATATCCAATACTTACAAAAAGGCAGGAGTTAAGAGGCAGGAGGCAGAAGGTTATGAGTATTAATTAAAACTTTAGTGCTGGGTTTAAAGCCCATTTTAAAGAAAGAATTATACACAAGACGCGCACCGCGTTAGCGTAGCGGCACGTTAGCGGTAGCGTCTCGCCCAGAAGTGCAGTATAAAGCGTCCTGGTTTCAATCCCACTATGAGTAAGGGTGGGTTTCTCCTGCCTCCTGCCTCCTGCCTTCGACCTCCTGCCTCCTGAATATTTACACAGCTTCTGTATTTTTTTC
>JANMGZ010000383.1:0-3350 GCA_031374905.1 Dolichospermum sp. OTE_70_metabat_362_sub | reverse complement strand
GCTTTGGGGCTGGTTAGCTGGCGAGCGCCCATCAAAAAGATATGACCGGCTCTACTCCCAGACCGCAGGAATCGGACTCACGGATTCAGTTAAGTTTCATGCCCAAAGAATTTGTAGTTTACAACTAGAAGAACAATTAATTGAGGATGAATTAGATACACTGCTTACTGATGAAAAGTTTAGTGCTTACCGTGAAGTATTCCATAAATTCAATTTTGGCGATCGCTTGCAATCTATAATTTTGTCGCAAATTTATCCATTAGAAAACTACTTGGGTGAGGATGGCAAACCAATTATCAAGATCAGGAAGGGTCGCAAATCTGGTAATCCTACCAAACGTCACCTATCACTAAGGAAATTTCAGAAGGCTTTGGGTGTCGCGCCATCTCAAGAATCTAGCGGTGATATTGCTAAATCAAAAGTTTCTGGAGGTTCAGCACTTTGTCGTCGGGCGTTGTGGCAGTGGGTGTTTAGTGCGGTTGAACCTATCAAGTGCCGCACTAATCCCATGTTGGTTAATTTGGGTGTGTTCCTCGATGATGAGAAAACAGCGGGAAAGCCAGTTAAGTTAGTGAGGATGCGAGCAGCCGTTAAAGCGGTTAAGCTGTTATTTAAAGAGCTAATTTTATCTAGAAAAGTTCTAGACTGAAGTAAAAGCTTTTTCCTCGCGTGGAGAATCACAATTGTGAAGTTACAGCGACCGATTTTAGTGGGAGGACTAGGACTATCGTTCTCCCTGTGGATGTTAGACAGTTGGCATGATACACTAGTTCAAGTGGGAGAATTGGGACTCCTGAGTGCAATAGCAGTCGGTGGGGGTTTGTGGTTATTCCAGAAAAATCAGCCCCAATTAGGTGAACAACTAAATGATATAGTTGCAGATAGAACGGTTGTGGACCGAGCGATCGCTCAAACCGAAGTAATAATTAATCAACTAGTCCAAGAAGCAGCCAATCATCCTCACCTAGCAATTCTTCGCGAAAACCTCGCTAAATTGCCTTTAGAACTAGATAGAAAGGAGATTGCTGTTGCCGTTACTGGTGGAAAATCGGTAGGTAAAAGTACAGTTATTAAAGTTATAGAAGATGCTTCAAGTTTCCCAGAAATGTCTTTGCATTTTTCAGAAACAGTACCTTTATTTTCGGTAGTTAGTGAAAATTCCGATGTCGTTACTTTATCAGAAATGCAGAAATCTGATTTTGTCTTATTTCTGACAAACGGTGATTTGACAGATTCAGAATTTCAGGTTTTACAACAACTAAAAGCCGCAAAACAGCCGACATTGCTGGTTTTCAACAAACAAGATCAATATCAACCTGATGAACGCGCTACAGTTTTCCAATCATTAAAACAGCGCATTGGTGCAAATGTAGTTGCGACAGCGGCTTCTCCTGTAGCTGTGAAAGTGCGAAAACATGAAGAAGATGGTTCTTTCCAAGAATGGATGGAACAACCAACACCAGATATCCAGCAGTTGACACAATATTTAGGGGAAGTTGTCCGACAGCAGGGAGAACAGCTAGTTTGTAATACCACAAATCGCAAAGTATTATTACTGAAAGCGGAAGCTAAAAATTGTTTAAATGGTGTGAGAAAAGAGCAAGCTACACCCTTTATAGAACAATATCAGTGGATTGCAGCGGCGGCGGCATTTGCTAACCCTGTACCTGCATTGGATATTCTGGCAACTGCGGCGATTACTGCTCAAATGGTAATGGATTTGGGTAACATTTATCAGCAGAAAATTTCCTTGGAACAAGCGCAACAAGTAGCTGGAACTATGGGAAGTTTGATGTTGAAATTAGGTTTAGTGGAACTTTCAACTAGGGCTGTAACAGGTATTCTGAAAACTAATGTTGCTACTTTTGTCGCTGGAGGAATGGTAGAAGGAGTTAGTGCTGCTTACCTAACTAGAGTAGCCGGATTAAGTTTAGTGGCATATTTTGAACAGCAAGAAATTGCTTTAGAATCGGGAAGTGTTTTAAATCTCGATAAAATGCGTCAAGTTTTCCAAACTGTATTCCAGCAAAATCAAAAAATGCCTGTTTTGGAAGCTTTTGTGAAGCAAGGTGTGAAGCGGTTGTTACCAGAAACCAAACCAGTGGAAATTGTGGCATAATTTCGATAATATTCAGATATTCAGATCCCCGACTTCTTTAAGAAGTCGGGGACCTCAGCAATGATATAATTAAGCGGAATAGGGGATACAAGATAGAAAATTCGTAATTGATAATTCTGGAAATTACGAATTACGAATTATTATGAATTATGCTTTTGCTGTAATTTTAGCTAATGCTTTTTCTACAGCTTTTAATGCTTGCTTGATTTCTGCCTCTGTGACAATCAGAGGAGGAACAAACCGCACGACTTTAGGACCTGCGGGAACAAGTAATAAACTTTCTTCCATAGCAGCTTTCACCACCTCAGCAGCAGCTAAGGGAATATCGGCTTTGATTTCCATACCGCTAATTAAACCCCAACCGCGCACTTCTGAGATATGCTGAGGATATTGACGAGCGATCGCTCTTAATCCTTCTCGTAAATGTGCGCCCTGTTCTGTGACATTCTGTAAAATATTCTCTTTTTCCAAAGTCTCACAAACACTCAACGCTACACCGCATACAAAGGGATTACCACCAAATGTACTTGCGTGTTCTCCTGGTTGGAAAATATCACAGAATTTCTTACTCATCATCGCACCGATGGGAATACCACCGCCCAAACCTTTCGCACTGGTGAAAATATCTGGTTCTACGCCCAAATGTTCATAACCCCATAATTTACCACTGCGTCCCATTCCAACTTGTACTTCGTCGAAAATCAACAAAATACCCGTTTCGTCGCAAATCTCCCGTAACCGCTTAAAGTAGGCAATATCCCCAGGACGAACTCCACCTTCCCCTTGCAATGGTTCAATTAAAATTGCCCCGACCCGATAATTACCTTCATCTAACTCAGTAACAGCGGCTTCCACTGCTCGAATATCGTTGTAATTGACATAATGGAAACCAGGAACTAAAGGATCAAAGTGCTTTTGATATTTTGGTTGTCCAGTCGCGGTAACTGTTGCCAAAGTGCGTCCGTGAAAACTCGCATGGGCAGTTAAAATGATCGGGTGGGCAATGTCGAGGACAGTGTGGGCATATTTCCGCGCTAGTTTAATGGCTGCTTCGTTGGCTTCAGCACCAGAATTGCAGAAAAATACTCTATCTGCACAGGAATGATTAACAATCCATTTAGCTAATTCACCCTGTTCAGGAATATAGTACAAATTAGAAACATGATGCAATTTCTGGATTTGTCTAGTTACAGCCTCTACCATTGCTGGATGGGCGTGTCCTAGAGTACAA
>JANMGZ010000334.1:0-1907 GCA_031374905.1 Dolichospermum sp. OTE_70_metabat_362_sub | reverse complement strand
GCTTTCTCATATTTTCACCTATTGGGTTTCTAAAGCCTTTTCTAAAGGTTCTGAATCTGTGATAGTCACGCAAAAAGCATAAGTTTAGTAAAATAGATCCCCGACTTCTTCAAGAAGTCGTGGATCTATTTTTGTTTTGTTCACGCTACAAAATTAAAATTAAGCCGCCACAGCTTCTCTATAATTGACATCTAACCAACAGCGTGGTAATTTTTCCCCAGAGGGAAATACTAATTCTGCTTTTTGATAAATATCCGTTTCCTGTTCTTCTTGTCCTTGTTGGTCTTGGGCGTGGACAATTCCACTGGTGGGGTCCAAGAGTTCTTGAACATCAACTATTTTCACCAAATCACGGCTATCTTTGAGTTGTAAAAACATATTGATAAATCTCCATTATTTAAGTATGTAAATTTGCCAAAGAACAGAAAATGAAGATTAGATTTCCCGTTGATATTTTTCAACAATATCTACTAAGGTCACTTGACATTGTACGGGTAATAAATCAATTAAAGATATTTCTTTTCTGCCACCACCAACTTTGACGGTAATAGATTCTAAAACAGCAATTACTTTATCTTCATTAACACCCTTAGAAGTAATTAATGGATACAACTTTTCCGCAACAATGTCATGCAATTTGGCATCAGATAGATAAAGATGCCATTTCGCAATATCTATATAAACATTTTCACCAATTTCTGCGGCTAGGGCTTCTAGTAATTCTGTGGTGTTAGTTTTAGCCATAAATATAAGCTCATTGTTAGTAACATTGTGATATCTTAGCCTACTTCACATTATTACTCAATCAGCTAGACTTTAGCTACTACCACAGGTGAGAATTCCCTAGCTTGATTTTCTTTCTTTAGGTAGATTTTGGTGGAGTTTGATCGTAATTAGCGATCGCACCAATGTAAATTAGATGCAGTAGCAATACTCCTACCCAACCAATTGTTAACCCAGGTAGCCATTCCCAGGTAGTATTTTTCAAAATGTGGAAAAACCACAACCCAGAATTGATAGTTGCAGAAATACCCACATGAACAGCAAAATTCATGCGATCATCTAGTTTACGGAAATCTGGATCTTGACGATCTGGTTTGCGAGGCCAACGAGGAGGCATAAATATAAATGTTTGTAACAGCAGTTAACGCACCTTATACATTCTAAGGTCTTTGGGGTTTACTTGCTCAGATATGCAAATAATTGTTAACTGATAGGTGATAGCAATCATCTGGGGATGAGATAATGTTGATGGTGTTCCCCAGATGTTACTATGAGATATTAACGCTGCACTCTTGACTTTGGATAGCTACTATCGGCAAATTCGTTACCTCTAGCACTAGGAACTAAAGTCCAACCTGCTTTCAAGAGTTTTTGATAAGTTGCCCAACCCTTAGAACCGCGAGGAATGCGATAATCTGGAACTAAAAATTGGGGAAAAGCTGTGTAAGGCTGCCAAGGTTGTCCAGGTGCAGTTTGCAGGTGTAAAATCTTTTCATCATCACCTCCAGACTTAGATAACCAGCACATTTGTCCAAGCATAATAAACTCCTTAATTTTTTAGCTGAAATATCACAAGAATGCTAACTGCGGATATTTAAAATGGTGAGAAATTGCTGTGACAATGTTTTTCATTCCCAATCTAAAATCCTAAATTGGTATGACAAACTTGGGGGATGTCATACTGATACCAAATTAAGATGAAGTTGCATAGAATATCTCCAGAATAATTTACCGCAGATAAAGACGGATGAATTAATGGATTTTATGATTCTGTGCAGTTTTTCATAAAATTGGTATTAATTGTGATAAGGTTGTTTTGGCCTTATGGTTTAAGGCAGTAAAGTTTATTCTTGTCAGGTAAATTATTTAGGAAGATAAACTCCTGTAGGCTGCTGTTTATTAAG
>JANMGZ010000314.1:0-6260 GCA_031374905.1 Dolichospermum sp. OTE_70_metabat_362_sub | reverse complement strand
GTAATTATTACGGATTAAAAGCGTTTCGGCATAAATAATCCCCGCAAGGGGACTGAAACAGAGCTATTCCTGTGCGTTTGTTGTTATCGAATATTCAAGTTTCGGCATAAATAATCCCCGCAAGGGGACTGAAACGCCTGTTACGCAACACTTGTCAATAGGGAAAATAAAGTTTCGGCATAAATAATCCCCGCAAGGGGACTGAAACATGAGCTAGGGGTGAGCTACTGTGATGTAGCGAGAGGCGTTTCGGCATAAATAATCCCCGCAAGGGGACTGAAACATCGCACTTCATGGACAGAATGCGATCGCTTTTTTGGTTTCGGCATAAATAATCCCCGCAAGGGGACTGAAACGTTAAATCTATAGTTGTGCTATTAACTTTTACAGATGTAGTTTCCGTATAACTAATCCCCTTGCGGGGATTGAAACGCCTTTTAGCAGGCAAGATGCCTGCACCACAAGAAATTTTGGGATATTTTTTTATTTGGAAGTCTCTAAAGATTATGTATACACGCCCTTGAGAAACATCTTCTTAGACAAAACAATCTTAGTTATGTCCGCAATTTTTCAAACTCCCCACCCTTGCAAGCAAAGGGAGATATGCAACTGTAAAAATAATCATCAATAAATCCCTTTTTTCCAGACATAAATATAGGAATTATGTCCTAACTATTAAATCAAACTACTTGATTTTCTTAAATTAATTCGTAAAAATACAAATAAGTCTCACATCTTGTAGGCTCTCTTGGTGACAACTTAACCTTATCCAATGTCCAGAGTCCGCTAACGCGGACTTTTTTATTTATCCTGATATCCTCTACATTTTTACCTCAGCTTTTAACTTTTCAATTTGTTGCATAAAGTATGATTCTTGATATTTAAGTTGTTGAGCTATTTCTAATCCTTTTTGAAATGCTGTTAATGCTTGGGGATATTCTCGGCGTTCTAAATATATATTCCCAACTTCATCATAAGCCGACATTAACCCATAAAAATTATTGGCTAATGTTTGTGTTTCCATGAGAATTTTACTAGTTTGCAAAGCCGCATCTACTTGTTTTTGTGAACGGTAAAAAGCAATTAATTTTTCTAATGCTTCTGCTGCCTTAGCGTACTGGTCTAATTGCCACGCAGTAGTATAAGCTGCTTGATAATTATCAAAAGCCTGTTGTTTTAAATTGGGATTTTCTTGAGCTAGAGATTCATAATTTGCAGCAATCGCTAATTTCAAAGCGGGAATTTCACTCAGATTTTGTTGATTAGTGTAAATTGGGACTAATTTATTTAATATATCTATTGCTGCTTGGCTTTGTTTACCTTGTTTATAGATATAAGCTAACTGTTGTAAATATCCTAATTCATTAGCTTTATCACCCTGATTAATTGCCAAACTTAACAATTTTTGGTAGGTATTAGCAGCTTGTGAATAATCAAACCAACTTAAATTTAATTCTCCAATATTTTTTAAAGCTTCTACTTCTCCCGATAAATCTTTTTGTTGTCTTACTAAGATTAAAACTTGTTCATAAACCAATATTCCCAACTTAGGAAGACGGAGTTTTTGATAGGCATTACCAAGAGATTGCCATAATTGCAAATCCGAACTTTTTTGTTTGCCTAGCTCGCTTTGAATTACTTGTAATCGCTGACTAATATATTGCACCTGTTCCCGTTCATTTTGACTCCAAGCAATTTCTCCCACTCTTGATAACGCTTCCACTTCAGACAATGTACCTAAAAAGCGTCTTAATCGTAATTCACGATTCCAAATCTCAAAGGCTTGCTTTTTATTTCCTCCTTGTAGTGTCACCTGTGCCTCTTGATTTAACCCATCTAAATCCGTCTTTAATTTTTGTAATTCTGTTAATGTTAATTCCTGTTTATTTGGTAAATTTGGCAATATTGGGTCAGTTATAGTTATCTCTAAAGGGTTGGGAGGAAACTTATCCAAATCTTCATTTTTTTTTTCCTTGGCGACTGTGCCAAAAATACACAAATGCCAGACAATGATAGTGGTAATGATTAAAATGAACCGATGTAACATGATGAACTTACCTTTCTTAAATTAATTCAAAGCAAAATTGTAGATAAATAGACGACTTTATTTAGGTTATGAGCAAATATCAAGTTTTACAAGTATTCTAACTCGGTAACTCTTTATTTCTTCTTCTTCTTTATTCCTTCTTATTCTTCTTACTGACTCCTTTTTTTATGAATATGAGTAAAATAATTCCGGCAATTAGCGTAAAAAACTTTAGTTTTTACTATAACAACCAAAAAATTTTGGAAAATCTGTCAATGGATATTCCTCAAAATAAAATCATTGCCATTATGGGACCTAGTGGTTGTGGGAAGTCTACTTTTTTAAAGTCTCTCAACCGCATGAGTGATTTAGAAGGAGAAGTCCAAACTGAAGGCAAAATAGAATTTTTTGGGCAAAATGTCTATGAACGACGGATTAATCTGAATCGTCTCCGTCGGCAAATTAGTACCATTTACTCCAAGCCTAATCTTTTTCCTATGAGCATTTATGATAACGTTGCTTATGGTGTAAAATTAGTTGGCTGGCGACCAAAACCAGAATTAGATGAAGTTGTGGAATTAGCTTTAAAAGCTGCTGATATCTGGGAAGAAGTCAAAAATAAACTTTATAAACCTGCTTTGGAACTCGCTTTTGGACAACAACAACGCCTGTGTATTGCCCGCGCTTTAGCTGTTAAACCCCAAGTTATTCTTATGGATGAACTTTGTTGTGGACTTGATCCCATTACCACCACAAAAATTGAAGAACTAATTGAGTGTTTGCGTTCTGAACTGACAATTATATTTATCTCTCATAATATCCAACAAGTTTCTCGGCTTGCAGATTTTACAGCTTTATTTCAATACAATGAAAATCATATTGGACAATTACGAGAGTTTGCATCAACTAAAAAAGTCTTAGCTCAAGCTACAGACTATCGTATCCGCGATTACGCTGCCAGTTATTCCCGATAATTACAGCAAGAGTCAAGGAGTTAGGCAATATTTCCCCTGTTCCTCGTTCCCTACTTTAAAAATGAACGCAATAGGAAAAAACTAGCAATAGATTTAGCATCTACAGGTTCTCCTGCCCAAATTGCTTTTTCCAATTCTTCAGGAGTGAATAATACTGTTTCGATATCTTCATCTTCGTCTTGTTCGGGTGGTGTTTCCAGCTTTTCTAAATCTCTAGCAACATAAGCATAGATGATTTCATCGGAATAACCAGGCGCAAGGAAAAATTCCCCTAGTTTATCCCACTGACGAGCATGATAGCCAGTTTCTTCTTCAATTTCCCGTTTGATTGTTTCTAAAGGATCTTCATTGGGTTCTACAGTACCTGCTGGAAATTCTAATAATCTTCCCTGGAGTGCAAACCGATATTGACGCACAAGTACCAGCTTACCGTCTGCGGTGATGGGTATAGCCAAAGCGCCACCGGGATGACGAATACATTCCCATTCTCCTTCCGATTTGTTGGGTAAACGCAAACGATTAACTTCAAAGTTAAATTTGCGTCCTTTATAAAATAAGCGTTGCTTCAGCAACTGTGGTAATTCTCTACCTAATGGCATAGTAAAATTCTACCGTCTGTAAATACAGAGAACGTATACGGGGGTTTTTTGTTGTCATCAGTTCTTTTCGGGTGGCAAAAATGGGAATTTTTTTCACCTACTACAATAAATGTACATCATTGGTGTCTATCTCTAGCAGTAAATCTTGAATTACCCGTCTAGACACAGGATCTATCCAATCTGGAGCAATTTCCACCAGAGGAACTAAGACAAAAGCTCGTTCAGCCATGCGGGGATGGGGAATTTGCAGGTTTGGCTGCTGTAAAATTAAGTCATCATATAATAACAAATCTAAATCTAAGGTTCGTGGCCCCCAATATTCTTGACGTACACGCCCAAATTCTTGTTCAATTACTAATAATTGTGTTAATAAAGCCTGTGGTGAAATTTGCACGGATAATATCGCGCAACCATTTAAGTAATCTGGCTGAGTTGGCCCTATGGCTTTAGTCCGATACCAACTAGATTTAGCTTGTATAGTTATGCCTGATGTTTGGGCTAAAGCTTCTAAAGCTCCTGCTAAAATAGCTTGGGAATTACCCATGTTACTACCGAGAGCGATCGCAGTTCTAGCAGCAGTTTTTACCATTCTCTAAGATTCCTAATTAATTGTTGAGCAGAAGTTGGCAAAGGAGCAAGGAGAAGAAAATTCCTTTTGATGCTAGATTTTTGGGATTTCTCTTATGCAACAATTGCATGATCTAATTGTCATAAATGGTATGAATATCAATAATATAGCTTTGCAGAAAACATATATTACCACTGAATTAAGTTAATAATTTATAGGGTATTATATGGGTTATTATATTAACGCTAATATATCGCACTCAAACCAAACAGGAGAAACTGCTATTGCCATTGGGTAATCATCAACAAAATGAGAAGTCCGCAAATGAAAACTTACTACCGAGAATGCAGGTGAAGGCGAAGCAGTTAATCACCCAGATGACAACTCTATCATCTGGAATCTTGGGCAGAATTGCCAGCAGCGATAAACCTTTTTATCGTCGTTTTTGGTTTTGGGCAGGTTTAGGGGTTGGCAGTGGGATCATTGCTTTCCATTACACCCTCTTAGAAATAGATAGAAATTTACCAGATCAGTCCGCCCTCAGAGCATTGGTACGAGAGCAAACACTGACAATTAAAGCTGCTGATGGTAGTGTGCTACAACAGCAAGGGGAAGCAACTAGACAAGCGCTGAAAATAGAGCAAATACCGGACACTTTAAAGAAAGCTTTTATTGCTTCAGAAGACCGAAGATTTAATCAACATAATGGATTTGATCTCCAGGGAATTGCCAGAGCAGTTATCAATAATGTGCGATCGCAAAATGTGGTAGAAGGCGGTAGTACCATCACTCAACAGGTAGCCCGAATTCTCTTTCTCAAACAAGAAAAAACCTTCTGGCGGAAACTCAAAGAAGTCCGGTTATCCCAAAAAATAGAGCGAGAATTGACTAAAGATCAGATTCTTGAACGTTATCTAAATCTCGTGTATTTAGGCTCTGGGGCTTATGGTGTCGGTGATGCAGCTTGGGTATATTTTAGTAAAACCGTAGATCAATTAACTTTGTCAGAAATGGCCACCTTGGCTGGTTTAGCACCTGCACCTAACGTCTACGCCCCCGACAAAAACCCCAAACTAGCTACAGAACGGCGAAATCTGGTGTTGCAACGGATGCAAGAAGATGAAGTAATTACACCAGCCGAAAAACAAGCTGCTATTCAAGAAGCATTAACAGTTAACAGCAGTTTACCCAAAAGATTACAAGTAGAATTTCCCTACTTTACCAGCTACGTTCAACAGGAATTACCCAAGCACGTTTCCGCTGATATCTTAGCTATTGGTGGTTTAGTCGTAGAAACAACCTTAAACCCAACTTGGCAAAAAGCTGCCGAAGCCGCAGTTGCCAAAATCTTAAAAAATGAAGGCCGGTGGCAAAATTTCAAAGAAGCAGCAATGGTGGCCATAGATCCTCGAAATGGGGAAATTCAAGCCATGGTGGGCGGTAAAGACTTTGGAAAAAACCAGTTTAATCGGGTAACTCAAGCCCAACGGCAACCAGGATCAACTTTTAAAGGTTTCGTCTATGCTACAGCGATCGCTACTGGTAAAAGTCCCTACGATAGCTATTTAGACGCACCCTTAGTAGTAGATGGTTATGAACCAAAAAACTCCAATAACAAATTTTCAGGTTGGTTGAATATGAGAGATGCTCTTACCAATTCTGTAAATACAATTGCGGTGAAAGTATTAATAGATATAGGTTTTGCACCAACAATTAAACTAGCCCATGAGATGGGGATTAAGTCAGAACTTAAACCTAACTATTCCTTGGCTCTTGGTTCTAATGAAGTCAACTTACTAGAATTAACCAACGCCTATGGTACATTCGCTAACCAGGGAAATTATACAGAGGCTCATGGCATTCGCCGCATTCTCAACCGCGAAGGGAATGTAATTTGGTCAGCTAAATATGAACCTAAGCAAGTTTTAGATGCTGATAGTAGCGCCATCATGACTTGGATGTTACGAAATGTTGTCACCGATGGCACTGGTGCTGCGGCGCAATTAGATGATAGACAAGTTGCCGGCAAAACAGGTACAACTGATGAATCCCGTGACTTATGGTTTATTGGTTATATTCCCCAATTAGTAACC
>JANMGZ010000270.1:0-3746 GCA_031374905.1 Dolichospermum sp. OTE_70_metabat_362_sub | reverse complement strand
AAAAATTTATCGGACTCAAAGCTGGATTTAATGAAAGTAAATGGGATGTATTCCGTTGGCACAGAGAAACTGATATTAATAAAATTACCAAAGATTTGTCTGACCTTTGTTTAAAGGTTGAATATAAAAAAGCGTGCTAATAGGGGCAGCAAAGGCACTACGAACTTCATCTTTTTGTAAGGTGAAAACCCCAATATCTGTTTTGACAGCCAGCTTTAAAATTCGTCCGCTGGAACTACGTTCGACGACAGACATGGCGTGGATTTTTTGAAACTTACGATAAGGGCTTTTTTTTGCCTGTAAGAATTTCTGCAAGTCTTTGGTAATTTTATTAATATCAGTTTCTCTGTGCCAACGGAATACATCCCATTTACTTTCATTAAATCCAGCTTTGAGTCCGATAAATTTTTGAAAGTTCTGATCATTTGCTAAATTTTGACTCGATAAGTTCCAAATATTTGGACTAGCAGCATCTATGATTGGTTTTAAATACGGACGATCTTCACCATTCCAAATATCACTAAAGTTGGCGGTAACACCACCTGTAGTAGAAGAATATAAAGCATCAACTATTTTGTTATTATAAGTCAGTACCTGACCTCTAGTTGAGGCGATCGCCTGATCTGTGTTTTTGGACACTCCGCTGAGTCCTTGATAAACTTGACAATGCGGATCAGCGCATAACTGATAATTATCTACAGCAAATCTACGGACATTTCGTAAAGCATAGGTACGCGCAATAATGGCTTGTGCTTCTAGGGCTGCCATTGGCGCATTAGTCCCAATTTCATGGGGTAAAACTCCTCGCACATAGGTTTCTGATGGTACTTTATTTACTAAAGTATAATGTCCATAAGCGTTGGGTTGCAATATTATTGTTCCTGCATAAATGCGTTTCTGTTGCAGTTTATTGTCTGTACTGACTCTGACTATATCCTTCCCCGCAGTTACTTCTAGATAATTTGGACTATAGTTTTTACCATTGACTAGCCAAGCAATTTTGGGGCTTTTTTGCAGAATTTGGGTTGCTAAGTAAGCATTGGTATCACCGGATGTTTCTATGCTTTGTAATAGTAAACGACGAATTAAGGGGGTGCTGTAAACGTCCCGTTTTGCCCATACTTGCCAGTGTTCTGGCTGGGATATTTCCACTTCTATCCCCAGGGAACGCCAATGATTGGCGTTATCTTCTGCTGTTTCAAAGGTGCGGAAGTCACCCAGGACTAATACTTCCTGAACTATTGGTTGGGTTAAGGGTTGCAGGACTGTTGCTAACTGGATGGGTTTGTCTGTAACTAAGGTTTGTTGCTGACTACCCACTGCAAATTTTAATGTTAAGCGATCGCCTTTTGTGGGCGCTAATTCTAACTTGTCTGTGGGTTTAGCTCCAAATCGCTGGACAATACCAATTTGTAATTCTACATCCCGGTTTTTGCTTACGGATTCTGATGCGGCCGCCAATCCTAATAAGCACAAGGTTGTGATTAATCTGTAAGAAGAACGCCAAATAAATATTTTCATAAAAACTAATTCTGATTGTCCATGCGCTGTCGGAGAGGTTTTGAATTAATTAAGTCAGAGGAAACGGGGAACACTAAACACGGTTGAGACATGAACTTTTACAAAATTACGAAAAACCCAGATTTGTAGGGGTTTAGGAATTCATTCCCAGTCGGGCTATGGATTTTACGTTAAGTTGACACCAATAAGTTGGATTATTATATATTTTTCGCTTATGCGCTTCTATAATACCATTATGTCTTTTTTTCTAGCTACTTGCAAATTGAAGTCATTATGAGTATGTTGTTAGTCCCTTTTTAATTTTCTGGAATAGAGAAGAGAATTATGTCATAACTTTCATTGGCAGAATACTGTAATTGTAAAAGGGGTATAATAACTAACAATGTTTTATACCCCAGATTTTATGGTGCAAATTGACTTTACTAATAATTTGCGAAATTTAATGCAAAAAGTTGGTTGTGATAGTTTTAAATCTTTAAGTCGTGCGGCTGGTGTTTCACAGTGGCAAATTTTACAGTTGCGAAGGGGAAAAATTGGACAGATGCGGGTGGAGGTATTAGTCAAACTTTCACAGGTTTTACAGATATCGTGGACTGAGTTGGTCGCAACTTTTGATGTTGGCAGTTTATTGTCCAACCAAGAAAAAAGTCAAGAGTTTAAGAGTAATTTAGATTTATTAACACAAATTGCAACCTTGCAAAGTGAATATGAGCGACTACAGTTGTCAATGGAACAACAACGAGATGTATTAAAACAGGAGTTTCAGAGGTCAAGTTTACAAATATTGGAATCTTTGCTGCTACAATGGCCGACGGCAGCCCATAGAGCTAGAGAAGATCATCAGTTAGCGGCAGTAAAAATATTACCTTTGGTAGATAAACCTTTAAACACATTATTACAAGCTTGGGATGTGAAAGCGATCGCTGATGTAGGCGAAGAAATCCCCTATAATCCTCAATTCCATCAACTATTGGAGGGAACAGCACAACCGGGGGAGATTGTTAAGGTCCGTTATCCAGGCTATATGCAAGATGATAAACTTCTATACCGAGCTAGGGTAAGTCCTATCTAAACTTTATGTGCTTTTGGATTTGATTATTGTTGGCTAATAAATTTATGAAAAAATGCTGAAGTTTACCATTTTGTCCTTGAGGAACTTTAAAGGATTATTGATTAAAAATTACTCAATATTTTTGTGTACAAAATATCTTTATAAAATTTAATGTTAAGGTATACTAATAAAATCAAAATCATCACATTCTTAAACAAATCAAGATCAAAATATTATGAATCAGCAGGTGAAAGTGATTGCACTTAGTGAAAGATTTAATGCCACTACCTCCCAAGATTTTCAAGAAACTATTAAAGAAGTCATTACCAGTGGAATAAAAATTGTGTTGCTTGATTGCCAAGGTGTGACTTTTATGGATAGTTCTGGACTGGGTACATTGGTTTTAACATTTAAAACTTTACAAGAAGCTGATACAAAAATGTTTATTTGTTCAATTAATGAGCAAGTTAGGATGTTATTTGAATTAACTGGTATGGATAGTATATTTACAATTCTCCCTAATCAAGAAGCATTTGAAAATCTTTTACTTTATACTATTTGATTAATCAAATTTGACTTGAAGAATAGATAAATCATCTTCAAATGTCTCTTTGGAGTTTACGTTAATTAGGTAATCCAGTATGTAATCCAGTTGATTATCAACCGAATACTGTAAGCTAATGAGAATTTGAATAAAATTTTCTAAACTCCAAAGAGTACCATTTGCTTGACTGATTTCATAAGCACCATCACTAAAAATATAAAGGGTACTAGATTTTTCGATTTGACAAGAAGCATCAACATATTTAGCTTCAGGAAACATCCCCACTGGTATTCCTGGAGTTTTTAATCTTTTTACTTCTGTGTTAATAGGAGAATTTCCAGAGAGGATAATTGCTGGTGGATGTCCAGCGCTAGAGTATGTTAGCTGACGACTAATTCGATTATAAACTCCATACCAAATCGTAAAATATTTATCATTTTGATAATTCATTTGAAAGGTAGTATTTAAAGCTGCTAATACCTCACTTGGTTGATAGTAATTTAGATCTTTGAGAGCGCGGGAACGCAAGAGATTGAGGACAGAAATCGAGGGTAGGGTGGCTTTGAGTCCATGTCCAGCAACGTCTAGGAGGTAAAGAGCTAAACAGTCGCCATCAAGCCAATTATAGTC
>JANMGZ010000301.1:0-2308 GCA_031374905.1 Dolichospermum sp. OTE_70_metabat_362_sub | reverse complement strand
CAAAGAAAAAACAGTTTCATTGGTTAAATAACCTGCTGCTTCAATTCCCCGAATTTTTGGTTTAACAGCCCTAGCACCAGTAGCAATGACAGCTTTTTTAAACTTTAAAGTTTGATCATCGACTTCTAGAGTATTCTTACTTATAAATTTACCATTACCTAAAAAAACATCAATTCCTAAACTTTTAAATCTTTCTACAGCATCATGATGACTAATACTAGCCCGAATGCGCCGCATTCTTTGCATAACTGTGGCGAAATCAACATCAAATTGTTGAGAAATATTAATACCTAAGTCTTTAGCTTTTTTTATTTCTTCCACCACACGAGAAGAACGAATTAAACATTTAGAAGGGATACAACCAAAATTTAAACAATCTCCTCCCATGAGATTTTTTTCAACTAATGCTATTTTCAAACCTAAATCTAAACCCGCAGCCCCCGCAGCGACAACTAAACCCGCAGTTCCCCCACCAATTACTACCAAATCATAACAATCAGCCGGTTGGGGATTTACCCAATTATCTGGATGCACATTTTTGAGTAATTTTTGATTATACTCATCCATTGGCCGGATTGTAACTCTTGGAGATTCTGAAATTGACATTAGTATTACCTCGAAATGGTCAAGTACAAACTATGCTTTTAATTATATTATCTTTTATTTACAGCACTTTGCGATGTTATAAGGTACAAAATTATCTGCGTTCATCCTCTTCCATCTGCGGTTAATTCTTTCTTTTTAGACCTCACTTGAATTGTAATTGCTATATCGCCAGATAAATAACAAAACAATTTTATAAATTCTCATTTTCTAAAGCTTCTTTAGCTATCTTCGTAACATAAACTGTAACAACAATTGTCGCTGTAAAGCCAATGATTTGAATTACCCAGTGGAGGATTGTGTTACTGGGTGGATTTTTACTACCAATTGAGGCTATATCTCCTAGTAAAGATCCAAAATAAACATACATAATTGTCCCTGGAATCATTCCCACTGAACCCACAAAATAGTCTAAAAAAGAAACACTAGTAATCCCCAAAACATAGTTTAATAAATTAAAAGGAACAAGAGGAGAAAGTCGAGTTAATAAGACAATTTTTAATCCTTCTTTGCTAACTGCTTGATCAATAGCCGCAAATTTTTTGTAACTGTATACTTTTTCTTTTACCCAACCTTTAGCTAAATAACGTCCTACTAAAAATGCTGCTATAGCACCTAAAGTAGCGCCAATAAAGACATATAAAGAACCCCAAATTACACCAAAAATTACTCCAGCCCCCAAAGTAAGAATTGACGCTGGTAAAAAAGCCAAAGTAGCAGTAATATAAATAACAATAAATGCTATTCCTCCCAAAGCACCCAAGCTATTAATCCACTGTAAAGCATTCTGTAAAAGTTCTTGAAGATTGAGAGAAGATGCGTTAATAGATTCCTGAATTACAGCAACATCTATTTCTGATAAAAAACTAATAACCATAAAAATTAGCTACTTTGCACAAGAGTACCAATTACGAATTCGATGTGGAGAAACACCAAATAAATAAGCAATGACAATAATTTGATTCAAAATAGTAGTTTGGATAATCCCTTTTCGTAACCATCTGCGAGGAGAAGTAATTACAGGTGTTGGTAATAGATGAATTTTCCCTATAGTTTTTAATTTCCTTATTAGTTCAAAGTCTTCCATGATAGGTATTTGAGAAAAATTACCAACTTGCCCAAATACATCTTTAGTTAAAAAAATAGCTTGATCACCATAGGGCATTTGCCAAAGATGCGATCGCCATTTTACTACAAATTCGACAACACGCAAGCCCCAATTAGGGGCATTTATCCGTAAAGCAAATGCACCAGCCACAATTCCCGGTTTTGCTAAGGTTGTGCGAATCATCTGCTCAAAATTAGTCGGTAAACGAGTATCAGCATGGAGAAACAGCAAAATCTCCCCACTAGCAGCCATAGCACCCACATTCATTTGATTAGCACGTCCGGGAGAAGAAATAATCACCTTGATATCCAAAGATTTAGCTATTAATAATGTATCATCTTTTGAACCACCATCAACAACAATAACTTCTATATTGGTACTAAATTGACTGCTAATAATTGTCTCTTTAATATTATCTGCTTCATTGAGAGTGGGAATAATAATGGAAATTAAGCCATTATTGATATTTTGATTGATAATTCCTACTTTCATGGTAATTAAGGATGTTTTTCTAAATTATCCAAGACACCACTCTGAATCATCATTTGTGGCCAAACTAATAGAAAAAATCCCATCCAAATTAATAGAGGAATAGCC
>JANMGZ010000267.1:0-12517 GCA_031374905.1 Dolichospermum sp. OTE_70_metabat_362_sub | reverse complement strand
CTCTACTACCTCAGAAGCGATTTTTGTTTATGACCCATCTGGGCTTTTCTCTAGCAACACCGGTGATAAAGTTCGGGTAACTGGAACAGTTGCAGAATTAACCAGTGGCACATCCACTTTAACTCAGCTTACCAGTCTCACCAATGTTACTAACTTAGGTGCAAGCACTTTACCTACTGTTACCAATATACAATTACCCGTTACTAGCGTTAGTGACTTAGAACGCTATGAAGGGATGCTAGTTAATATTAGTGCTGGAACTGGTAATTTAACCGTTACCGAGAATTACCAATTAGGACGTTACGGACAGGTAGTTCTGGCGGCTGATGGGTCTAGTAACCAACTGGGAACAGATGCTCGACTCGACCAATATACCCAATTCAATGCTCCTAGTGTGAGCGGCTATGCAGCATATTTAGCTGATATTGCCAAACGCAAAATCTACTTAGATGACGGTAGCGGGACTTCAAACCCAGACCCCACTATTTTCGGGCGTGGTGGTAATCCTCTCAGTGCTGCTAATACCCTCCGCAGTGGTGATACTGTTGCTAATATTACCGGGATTTTAGACGAGCGCTTTGAAGGATACCGTATACAAACCTCCACAGGTGTTAACTTTACTCCAACAAATGCCCGCCCTGTTACTCCTCCCCCAGTTGGTGGTACGCTCAAAGTAGGTAGTTTTAACGTTCTCAATTATTTCAATGGTAATGGAACAGGTGGAGGTTTCCCGACTCCCAGAGGTGCTAACAATCTGACTGAGTTTAATCGTCAGCGAGACAAAATTATCCAAGCCATTATTAATTCCGGCTCTGATGTGATGGGATTAATGGAGATAGAAAATGATGGTTATGATTCTACCAGCGCCATTCAGGATTTAGTGAATGGATTAAATGCCGTTGCTGGTGCGGGAACTTATGCTTTTATTAATCCTGGCGTTAGTTTGGGAAGTGATGCGATCGCTGTAGGATTAATTTACAAATCCAGTCAAGTTACCCCAGTTGGCGCTGCCGCAACTATGGCAAATGGCTATGGTACTGGTGCATTTGATGTAGTGGGACGTAAACCTTTAGCGCAGACATTCCAACAAAACTCAACAGGTGAAATATTTACCGCCGTTGTGAATCACTTCAAATCCAAAGGTTCTAGTTCTGGTGGTATTGGTGATGCTGACGCTGGGGATGGTCAAGGTTTATCAAATGGCACTCGCACCCGTCAATCACAGGATTTAGCAGCATGGTTAGCCACCAAACCCACAGGCACAAACGACGCTGATTATCTACTATTAGGAGACTTCAACGCCTATGCAAAAGAAGACCCTATTACAACCTTAGCCAGTGCTGGATATGGCAACTTATTATCTAATACCTCTTATTCCTACGTTTTCGATGGACAAGTAGGTGCGCTTGATCATGCTTTAGGTAGTAGCAGTTTAGCCGCGCAATTAGCAGGAGCGGAAAAATGGCACATTAACGCCGACGAACCTACTGTTTTGGATTACAACACCGAATTTAAGACCGCAGGGCAAATCACCAGTTTATACAATGCTGACCAATTCCGTGCTTCTGACCATGATCCAGTATTGGTAGGGTTAAATCTGAATAGCGCTCCTACTAATGTAACTTTAAGTGCTACCAGCATTAATGAAAATGTAATTGCCAATAGCGTAGTAGGTACTTTTAGCACTACTGACCCTACTATTGGCGATACTTTCACCTATAGCTTTGTTTCTGGTCTAAATGATAATGGAGCTTTTACTATTAGCGAGAATCAACTACAAATCAAGGCTTCCCCAGATTTTGAAACCAAGTCAGCATACAATATCCTTGTTCGCACTACTGATATTACTGGACTTAGTTTTGATAAACCGTTGACTATTAATGTCTTCGATACTGGTGTATTGAGCATTAGTGATGTGTCCATAGTTGAAGGAAATTCAGGCATTAACAACGCCACGTTTACAGTCAGTTTGACTGACCCCTTTGCGGGAAATGTGACTGTTAACTATGGCACAGTTAATGGTACTGCTTATGCTGGTTATGACTTTAATGCTACTAGTGATAATCTCACTTTTGCTCCTGGAGAAACCACTAAGACTGTTAATGTTAGTGTGATTGGAGATTTGTATAACGAAGGTAATGAAACCTTTAAGTTGCAACTGAGCAATCCCACTAATGCCACACTTAGCAATAACTACGGTACTGGGACTATTGTTGATGATGATGCTGCACCTAGCCTTAGCGTTAGTAACATTAGTGTTGCGGAAGGTAATAGTGGCAGTAGCTACGCCACCTTTAATCTGAGGTTGTCTGCTGCTTCTGGTCAAACTGTAACAGTCAACTATGCTACAGCAGATGGCACAGCAACAGTTACTGATAACGATTACACTTCCACCAGTGGTACTCTGACTTTTGCTCCTGGTAACACCTTACTCACTGTCAATGTCCCCATAGTAGGTGATACTAAGACTGAATCAAATGAAAATTTCTATCTGAATTTCAGCAATCCCAATGGAGCAACTCTTGCTAACAGTCAAACCGTTGGTACTATCCTCGACGATGATGCAAATTCCAACTTGAGTCTCAGTGGTACATCTGGTAACGATATTCTCACTGGTGGATCTGGTAATGACAATATCTTGGGGTTCGCTGGCAATGATATCCTTAATGGGGGTGCTGGTAATGACACCTTTACAGGGGGACTAGGTGCAGATACTCTTACAGGGGGACTAGATGCAGATACTTTCATCTATAACAATTTCAACGAATCCCTGGTTGCTGCACCTGATCGCATTAGTGATTTTAATTCTAGTCAAGGCGATCGCATTCAGATCCCTAGTCCTATTAATGCTCTCTCTTATGCAGGTATATTATCCACTGGTACTTATAGCACCTTGAGTGCAGCAGCTACTGCGGCTTATAGCCGTGCTGGTGCTGGTAGCAATCAAACCTTAGGTCTGAATGAAGCCATATTCTTTGGTTGGAACAGACGCACATACCTATCGGTTAATGACATCAATGCTGGCTTTAATTCTAATAGTGACCTGTTGATTGAAGTAACAGGATTAGTGGGTGCTTTACCTACTGGTTCATTGAATCCCAATAATTACTTTTCCGCATTGGTCTAAATACTCTACTAAAGAGACAGTTCCTCTTTAACTAAAACTGTCTCTTTTTTGAATAGCTATCACCTGCAAAATACGCCCTAGTAAAAATAATTTTTCCTAAAATGCAAACTATAACTCGTTTAATCAGTCGCAACTTTGTTTACTGTGGACTAGCAACTTCTGCCACTTTTGTGATTATTTCTAGTATTTCCTCCAAAGCGATGGCTTTAACTAGCTTTACAGGAGATTATGCTCCTAATAATTGGACACTGACTAAAGCTAACCCACTAACTAATCAGTCATCAATTTCATTGCAAAAATATGACGGCTCATTGGTTAGCCTTGATGGTGATGTTGATACTGCCAATGCTACTGCAAGTGGGTCAATTGACCTATATGGTAGTAATACAAATAGTGGTAATCCTAGTAATGTTGATTGGACTATCTCCATTACTTCACCAGCTTCTATCAGCTTTGATTGGAGTTATTTCTCCCAAGCTCTGGCAGGTCAAACGACAGCGGGATATCTCCTGAATGGTAATTTTAATACTCTTGCCACAGAAGATGGACAAGGGAGTACCTCATCCACCACAATTTTGGTAAGTGCTGGTAATACCTTTGGTTTTCGAGTTGCTACTATAGACAACACCAGTGGTCAAGGAGTATTGACTGTTAATAACTTTGATGCACAACCAGTACCCTTTGAATTTTCGCCAACATTGAGTTTATTGGTATTAGGTGGTTGCTTTGGTGGTAAAAAGTTAATCAACAAGTTTAAGAATTACCGTTCTCGTAGTTAATTGGGATTAAAGAGATGGGTGAGAAAAATTATCAAGCTACCACCCATCTTTAAACCCACATTCTGCTCCCATGACTAGGATTAATCTTATAAATTCTCACGCAAACCCATGGCTATTTTACTGTGTTTTTCGATTTGTCCCATTACCTGTTTTGCTCGTTGAATTACCACCGTTGGTAAACCGGCTAATCTTCCTGCTTCTATGCCATAGGATTTATCAGCACCACCGGGTTGAACTTGATGTAAAAAGATAATTTGATCCGGTAATTCTTTGACTGTAACTTGATAATTTGCCACATTAGAAATAATAGTCGCTAATTCATTTAATTCATGATAATGAGTTGCAAAAATCGTCCGAGATTTAATATTAACAGCTAAATATTCTGCTACAGCCCAAGCAATTGAAAGACCGTCAAAAGTTGCTGTTCCGCGACCAATTTCATCTAATAAAACCAAAGATTTCAAAGTTGCATGATTGAGAATATTTGCAGTTTCATTCATTTCCACCATAAACGTAGATTGACCTGTTGCTAAATCATCCACAGCACCGACACGGGTAAAAATGCGATCGCACACCGCCAACTTAGCAAACCGAGCCGGCACAAAACTCCCCACCTGTGCCATTAACTGAATTAAACCCACCTGTCTTAAATAACAACTCTTCCCGCTCGCATTTGGACCTGTCAAAATCACCAAATCAGGATTATTATCTAATGTTGTTTCTACTGACAACTGACCAAGTTTAGTCGAATTAGGCACAAAAAACCCAGCAGGTAAAGACTGTTCCACCACCGGGTGACGACCATCAATCACGTTAATCTCGCGTCCTGTCAGCATCTGGGGGCGACAATAACCTTGATGTACAGCCAATTCTGCCAAACCACATAATACATCAGATGCAGCTACCGCACGGGCAATATTGCGGATTATTTCAGCGTGAGAACCTACTTCATCCCGTAATGCGTCAAAAATCTCATATTCCAACTGATTTAAATCATCTCGCGCTGTGAGAATTCGGGCTTCTCGTTCTTTTAAATCAGGAGTAATATAACGTTCCTCGTTGGTTAGGGTTTGTTTGCGAATGTAATTATCGGGAACTTGGTCAGATTTACTGCGAGAAATACTGATATAATAACCAAAGGTTTTATTAAATCCTACCTTCAAAGTGGGGATTCCTGTTCTGGCTCTTTCGTCAACTTCTAAGTTGGCAATCCATTGTTGATCACTTTCTACTGTGGCTTTTCTTTCATCTAACAGCGGATTTATCCCCGCCCGAATTAAACCACCTTCTTTTAAATGAATGGGTGGTGATTCTACTATATGAGCGTGTAATTTTTCTGCTAATTCTTCTAATATAGGTGGAACTTTTTGCAAGGCTTTTAAGAAGGGAGAACCCGCATCTGCAACTAAGCGGGATAATTCTGGTAAACGGGAGAAAGAATCAGCTAAAGCGACTAAATCGCGGGCATTTGCTCTACCCGAAGCGGCTCTAACCGTTAAACGTTCTAAATCATAAATTTGCTTGAGTAAATGCCGCAAATCTTGACGTAAAGGTGTATTTTCTACTAATTCTTGGATAGTATCTTGGCGGGATTTGATTCCTTTAATCTCTAGTAGCGGTTGTAACAACCATCTTCTTAAAGCCCTGCTGCCCATAGCGGTGCTAGTTCGATCTAAAGCCCATAATAGAGAACCGTGAAATGTGCCGTCGCGGACGGTTTGGGTAATTTCTAGGTTACGGCGGGTTTGATGATCTACTATTAAATAATCATTTAATGTATAGGTGCGTAATAATTGCAGGGAGACGGGATTGGCTTTTTGTGTATCTTCGATGTATTCTAAAAGACCACCAGCGGCGCGAACGGCGAGGGGGAGATGTTCGCAACCTAAACCTTCGAGCGATCGCAGTTTGAATTTCTGCAATAATTTACTTCTAGCCTCGGATTGGGAAAAGGGAACTTGCGATCGCAAACTATAGCAAAATGTAGGTGGTAAACATTGGGGAAGAGATGGGGAAGTTTCCCCAGGACGGAGTAGACTACCTAAATCGGGGGCGTTGGTGGGAAACAGGACTTCGGAAGGTTGCAATCGCATTAACTCTTGAGTTAAGTGTTCTAAATCACTACCTTGAGATGTGAGAAATTCCCCTGTTGATATATCTGCGTAGGCTAAACCCCAATGATTAACAGCAATTACCACAGCGGCTATGTAGTTATTACGACTAGCTTTAAGCATTCCCTCTTCTAATAAAGTCCCTGGGGTAAGGATGCGTGTTACTTCTCGCTTTACTAGACCAATTGCATCAGCAGAGTCTTCTACTTGGTCGCAGATTACTACAGCATAACCTTTTTCTACTAGTTGAGTTGTGTAGCGTTCCCAAGCGTGATGAGGTACGCCTGTCATGGCGATGCGACCGACTTCACCACCATGTTTACTGGTTAAGACTAATTCTAATTCTCTGGAAACGGTTACAGCGTCCTGGAAAAAAGTTTCAAAAAAATCACCGACTCTGTACAGCAGCAGCGCATGAGGATGTTTATCTTTGACTTCTACATAATGCTGATACATTTTACTCAGCTTACTGCGATCTTCTACCAGATTTGTATCAGTAAGTGGTGTGTTTGGTAGATTGGGTTCTGGTGTGGAAGTCGTCATAGTAGATGCTGAGAATTTAGGCACTCTGTTCGATGGTAGCGTGATCTGGGGGGTTGTGTGCGATCGCTTAAAGTTTATTTATTTTTAGCGAGCTTCCAGCAATTCTTAACCGTTAAATTGATGTCGGTGGCAATTTTCCGGAGTAAAGTTGGTGAAATATCACGTCCTTTGTGGAATTGAATGGTTCTTTGTCTTCAAGTAGCATTTCAATTACTTCCCGTAAATTTTCCTGTAATTCATCCAATGTTTCCCCTTGAGAATGCGCTCCCGGAAACCCATGGACATAACCTATATAAAGCTTTGTTTGTGCATCTCTTTCAATAATTGGTGTGAAAGTTTTCATATAATTCTATGTGAGATGATATGTTTAAATTTTAGATTATTTTCGACTACTGCGACGAGTTGATGCTGTTGTTAGTTCATAAGCTTTCAGTTCACGATCACCTGTAAAAATTTCTACAGGAGAACCAATTTTAGCGTAAAACTGAGCCACATTTTTAATGGTGGCATCACCTAGAGAAATGTTACGAGATGCTAATATAGGCCATTCCATGGCTAACTTCTTTAGCTTTTCTTTACTCCAAAGTTCATCTAATTCAGTAGTGAAAACAGCCCAAGGGATGATTCCTTCAGCTACTTTTATCAAAATGTCAGCAAAAGCTTGAGCAATTTCATATCGTTGTGAATTAGCTTGTGCAATATGAGTGCCAGTCTCTATAATTGTTGCTAATGGCAATATAAAATCTGTCCCTTGTTTTTCTTCTTCTAGAAAACGAGCATCAACTCTTTTTTTATCCCATTTATCATTATCATCACCACAGGTTTCTTTACCAGGAACACTTAGATAAACACAAAGTATTGAAGTATCAATAATCAGAACTTTTTTCATAATCTGCTTTATTTTTGAGTAGAAAGACTTTTTTCAATCGCGCCTTTAGTTGCTAATCTTCCTAAAGTTCCTGATGCTAGTAACAGGGGCAGATTTTCAATATCTTCTAAAAGTGTAAGTTTACTTTCTCCCGTTTCAGAATCTCGATGTGCGACAACTACAAAAGGAACTATTTCTGGACCAAAAGCATCCAGTAAAGCAGGGTTATGGGTTGTTAGTAAAATATCAATTTTGCGTTTACTGCCAATTTCTTTTAATATTTTCACCAATAAAGCTGCACGGGAAGGATGTAAACCATTATCTATTTCTTCTATGACAATTTGACTACCTTGAGGACGGGTTAATAATGCTGTGAGAATTGCTAAAAATCGTAATGTTCCATCTGACATACTTCTAGCATCAATTTCTGTAATTTCTCCTGGTTTCCATTCTTCTTGACAGTAAAGCATGGCATCTGTCCCAAATCTTCCTACTTTTTCAGCCCATACTTTTTGAATATCACCTTCTGGTAAATCTTTGATATATTCAGATAAGGTGTTTTCAACTTCTGCTTTTTTATCCTCTGATAATGCTGCTAATACTCCAGCAATATTGGAAGCATCGTTTTCTAGTTTTTCAGAAAGTCGGGAATAATCACGCATTGTAGATGGTATTGGATTTAAAATTAAACTATTCTCCAAAATAGAGGCTACCAGATATTGCACCTGATCTCTTAGTGGTAAATATTGTTCCTCATATTCATTACCTGTAACCAAACTATCTCTTTCATATTCATAAGATATTTTATTTACGTCCATATCATGAATATTAATGCTTTTTATTAATACTTTAAGTCCACTTTTATTCGTATTTTCATCATGTTTAACTGTAAAGTATTTAATGTGATAATTTTCTCTTGATGATTGATTTTCAATGTATTCGCTTTTAACTCTTACTATAGGTAGTATTTGAATTTTAACAAAATATAAATAATCTGTTTCCTCATCTTTACCTCCAATTAATACCCTTAAAGTAAACTCATTTTCACCTTTTCTTGCAGCACCCTCAACACTACCACGAATAGAAGGAAGTGTTTTATCTCCCGCTAAAGCTGTTTCAATATTTTCACCGTTAGCGATTCGTTGCAAAAATTCCAAAGCTTCAACAAAATTGGACTTACCACTTGCATTAGTCCCAATCAGCACAGTTAAAGGATCAAGTGGAAGTTCTGCATAACGGAAACTCTTCCAATTTTCGAGAATGAGCTTTTTCAGCATAATCAATTCCCAATAGATTTTACTAAATCACTAAGTTACTTAATAACATAAAACAGTCATCATATCCAATAATAACTTACTCTAAAATAAAAAATACAATAACGTCCTTAACTGGACGTATTACTGAAAATTTATTCATCTCTTTATAATTTTGACATAATCACTATCTTTTTTGGACAAAACAGCATTATGATAAATAGCAAGCAATTCGCGTAAACTGGAGACAAAATTGGCAGTAATGCAAAAATTCTCTCAATCTATCACTTTTATGCAGCAAGAAAAACTTTGTACAGTGGGATTATCCTTTTTTTTGGTGACAGGACTTTCTGCTTGTAGTCAGGGAGGAAATCGTGGTATCAATTTTAAGAATTTTAATATTGGTGCTAATGTCACACAGATTCAGAAAATTACTCAAAAAAATCAGGATACTACAGTTTATATTCAAGGTAAAGTAGAAAAAATTGCTCCTTTAATTAAGCAAAAAGCATATCAAATCAATGACTCAACTGGAAAAATCTGGGTTATCACTAATCAAGGCAATTTTCAAGTTGGAGAACAGGTAGTATTTAAGGGTAATGTGCATTACAAAACTGTCCCTTTGGCTGGCAAAGAATACGGGGAAATTTATTTAGAGGAAAAATAATTTATGAATAATCAATTAGTTAATGTAGCCGTTGCTATTCTCTATCGAGACAATAAATTTTTGATGCAATTACGGGATAATATTCCTAATATTATCGCTCCTGGATGTTGGGCTTTATTTGGTGGACATATTGAACCTGGAGAAACTCCAGAAATAGCAGTTCAGCGGGAAGTTATGGAAGAAATTGGTTATGAGTTAACAGATTTTACCCAATTTGGAATTTATAGCGATGAAAAAGCTATTCGTTATGTATTTCAAGCACCATTATTAGTCCCAATCAATCAACTTGTACTTTCTGAAGGTTGGGATTTAGATTTGTTAACAGCAGAAGATATTTGTAAGGGTGAATGTTATTCAGCAAAAGCAGGAGAAATAAGACCTTTAGCAACTTTACCTCAGAAAATAATGCTAGATTTTATCAAAACTCTATAGTCCGATTATTTGATTTACAAGCCTTTACAATTTTCCAGCGATTTTGCAAAAATTAGATTATTAATAAATTCCATGCAGCCAGTGAACAATCTACCAATTTTACCTAAATGGTTAAACATAGGATTAGCCTTTCCTGTTATTCTTCTGAATGGGTGGTTATTAATTCAATTTATTAACTATTTCCAACCTTTAGTCAGTGTTATTTCTGTCGCTATTCTCTTGGCTTTTGTGCTAGACTATCCGATTAAACTTCTCCAAAAACGTGGAGTACCTCGCATTTTAGCAGTTGTAGTGGTATTGCTATTGTCTATTATTATTTTAGGGGCTGTAGGTGTGATTTTAGTACCACTTATTCTTGAACAATTAAATGAGTTAGCTAATCTTCTTCCCTATTGGATTGAGTCAGGAACTCAACAAATAGAGGCTTTACAAAATTGGGCATCTACACAAAAACTACCAGTAAATTTAAGTGGATTAGCTGGTGAAATATTAGGAAAAATATCTAGTCAACTGCAATCTTTTACTGGAAAAATTTTAGGTTTTGCTTTCGATACTATTGGAAATTTATTGAATTTACTAATTACAATAGTTTTGACTATTTATTTAGTATTGAATGGTGAAAATTTATGGAATGGAATTTATCTGTGGTTTCCTGCTCAAACTGGTCAAAAGGTTAGGGAATTACTCCGGGAAGATTTTAATAATTATTTTATTGGTCAAGCTACATTAGGAGCTATTTTAGCTGTATCTATAACATTGGCATTCGTAGTTTTGCGAGTACCTTTATCATTACTTTTTGGCATAGGAATTGGTTTATTTTCTCTATTTCCTTTTGGTACTGGTATTGGCATTGGGATTGTCAGTTTATTAATAAGTTTAAAAGATTTTGGTTTAGGGTTAGAAGTGGCGGCTATAGGTGTGGCTATTGATCAAATTAATTCTAATATCATTGCTCCACGGATTTTAGGAAATTTAACGGGATTAAATCCTGTATGGGTGGTAATTTCTTTATTAATAGGCGCAAAGTTAGGCGGTGTATTGGGTTTATTAGTGGCTATTCCTCTCGCTAGTTTTATTAAAGATATCGCTGATAGTTGGCGGAATAGTGAATTTAATAAAACTGCTGATAATAATGAGTATCTACAAAAATCTTGAATAGGATTAAAATTTTCACCAATTCAAGTAGTAAAGAACTAAAATATTCATATCACCCCACAGGAGGCTGTATGAGTCAGGTATATGAGGGAGTTCGCTGGACAATCACAGACTTAGAATTATTGCCAGATAATGGCAACCATTATGAAATAATCAATGGAGAATTATTTGTGACAAGAGCGCCACATTGGAAACATCAAAAGGCTTGTACCAGAATTGCAAATGTACTCGATACTTGGTCATTATCTACAGGATTAGGGGAAGTTGTCATTACTCCGGGGATTATTTTTACTGATGCTGATAATGTGATTCCTGATGTGGTGTGGATAAGTAATCAACGTTTAGCAACTTTATTAGATAATGATGGACATTTAACAGGTGCGCCAGAATTAGTAATTGAGGTTCTTTCTGCGGGTGGGGAAAATGAACGCCGAGATAAAGAAGTCAAATTAAAACTTTATGCTTCTAGAGGTGTGCAGGAATATTGGATAATTGATTGGCGGTTACAACAAATAGAGGTTTATCGGCGAGAAAAGGCAACTTTAATCTTAGTAGAAACATTATTTACTAATGATGAGTTGACATCCCCTTTATTTCCTAATTTTGTTTGTATTGTTGGCAGTTTATTTGTTTAGATTGATAAAAATTAACGGTTACACATCTCCTAACTTTTCAATAGGGTTGTTTGGAAATAGTATTCTGTAGATATAGGCACAAAAATCAAAAACATGATTACAATACTCAAGGTGAAATCTAATTTCTTTGTGTGACTGATCATGGAAAATTTTGTTTTTTACAATCCTGTTAAAATCCTATTTGGCAAAGGTCAAATTGCGAATATTGCCACGGAAATACCCGCAGATGCTAAAATCCTCATTACCTACGGTGGTGGTAGTATTAAAGCCAATGGCGTATATGAGCAAGTAAAATCAGCATTAGCTGGCAGGAATGTATTTGAGTTTGGTGGAATTGAACCAAACCCCCATTTTGAAACTTTGATGAAAGCGGTCGAATTAATCCGCAAAGAAGGTATTGATTTTCTTTTGGCTGTGGGTGGTGGTTCAGTTGCGGACGGCACTAAATTTATAGCGGCGGCGGTTCCTTTTGTGGGCGACCCTTGGGATATTTTAGCTCATGGCGCAGCGGTAACTGCGGCTTTACCAATGGGGGTGGTTTTGACTTTACCTGCGACTGGTTCAGAAATGAATACAAATTCAGTTGTGACGAAATGGGAAACTCAAGAAAAGTTATTTTTCGCTAGTCCCTTTGTGTTTCCTAAGTTTTCTGTTCTTGACCCAGAAACAACTTTCTCCCTGCCTCCTCGGCAAATTAGCGATGGTATTGTTGATGCTTTTACTCATGTGATGGAGCAGTATTTAACCTATCCGGTGAATGCACCATTACAAGACCGCATGGCTGAATCAATTCTGAAAACTCTGATTTCTGAGGGACCCAAAACTTTAGCAAATCCCACAGATTATGATGCCACAGCGAATTTAGTTTGGTCGGCAACAATGGCATTAAATGGGTTAATTGGTGCTGGTGTTCCCCAAGATTGGACTACTCACATGATTGGTCATGA
>JANMGZ010000264.1:0-8857 GCA_031374905.1 Dolichospermum sp. OTE_70_metabat_362_sub | reverse complement strand
ATTTTTCACAGCTAATTTCATAATATGGACAACACAACGCTAATCTAATAACTCAAGTTGCTAGTTATCTCGTTGAGGCTGGTACTTCGACTACGCTCAGTAACCAATAGGTAATTAGTAATTGGTGATAAAATCCCTGCTTTCATCCTGTTCATCCTTTAATCCTGGACATCCTGATTCTGACAACTTTATCTAAATTCCTGCTGCAATTCCGCCCCATAATCAGCCTGACAATGATATTGTGATAATTCTCTCCAGTTAAGTACAGCTTCTAATAAATCCTGATATCCCAGGGTGTTAGGGTGCAGTCCGTCGCTGGTTATGCGATCGCTTCTCCAAGTTTGACTTCTTTGCATCCATTGATCAAAAATATCTAAATAGGGAATTTGTCTTTGTTCACAAGCTTGCCGTGTTGCTTCTTTGTAGCGGTATTGGTCAGCGTGATTGTAGAATAAACAATCAAGAAAAGGCATTTTCATTTCGTCTACCGGAATCATCCCCACAAACAGCACAGGACAGAGTTGTTTTGCTTGATCTAATAATGTAGCGATTTCTGATTCAAACTGACTAAAATCTGTGTAATTTCTGCCGTTGCTGCTTCTTAATCGAGGTGTATCGTTGACACCGACAGATAAAATAATCAAGTCAGGGACACGATTGCGGATTTCTCCCCGGTGACGAAATTCCACTTCTAAGCGTTGGGCAACTTGCTGTGTGCGATCGCCTCTAACTCCCAAATTATAAAGCACATGACCCACACTATCCGGTAACATCCACCACCGTCGCAGTTGTTCCACCCAACCACCTTTCTCTGGATCACCGTATCCATATACTAAGCTATCTCCCAAGGCGACAATCTTTAAAGGTTGACAAAGTTTTGGCGATACAGATAATTGCATTGAGGTAGAAGTCGGAAAACTTGGCATTTTAAAAAGTAATGTAATGGATATTTGCAGAAGATTCTATATATTTTTACACTAATTGTAAGGCAACTCACATAAAATCAAGAGTTTCAAACCCGCAAAGGCGGGTTTTGCCTGTGTAGCGGTGACTTCCAGTCGCCTGGCTCTTCTAAATAACCAATTATAAACTAATTGGTAACACACTATAGCTACCAAAGATTTTCAAGATTTCTGTATAATTTTGTAACTCTCCCAAAGCAGATTTCATCATCTGTGCATTCACATCTGCTTCAATGTCCAAATAAAATAAATATTCGCCTAAAGAACGCTTTGTGGGACGCGATTCAATGCGACTGAGATTAATACCCAAACGAGCAAATACTTCCAATGCCTTCATTAATGCACCTGGTATATTAGCTGGTACACTAAAGGCTAAAGATGTATGAGTACAATCAATGGGACTATTTTCCTCCGTGCTAACCACCCAAAACCGAGTGCAATTTTCTGGGTAATCATTAATACCTTTGGCAAGAATAGGTAAATTATACAATTGTGCCGCCCGACTAGAGGAAATAGCCGCTGTAGTTGCTTCCTGTTCTAATATCTGTAATGCTTCAGTCGTAGAATTACTAGGAATTAAATTGACATTTGGTAAAAACTGTGATAACCATCCTTGACATTGAGCCAAAGCCTGGGGATGAGAATAAACGGTTTTAATAGTATCTAAGTTAGTGGCATAGGAAATTAATGTATGTTGAATTGGTAAAATTAAAGCTAATTGAATTTTCAAACTCTCTAATTGCCATAAGCTATCCAGTGTCATGTTGACACTGCCTTCAATAGAATTTTCCACAGGAACGACAGCTACTTGGTTTTGTTTATCAGCAACAGCTTGTAATGATTGAGCGATGGTAGAATAAGGGGATAAACTCGCTGAAATACCTTGATAAGTGCTTAACCAATTGAGATAGAAAAAAGCTGCCTGTTCAGCATAAGTTCCCGGCGGACCCAAATGTGCGACTTTGAGATTCATAGTTTTAACTTTGGCGAGTTTGACTGATAATAAATTAAGAGTTTGATTTTTTTACAATTTAATTCAGATTGTTAAAAGATATTACAATTAAAAAACACTATGGTTTAATTTGCTCATGGTTACTAAGTTTATTGCCTCTCAATCGGTGGAAATTTCCGTTCCTCAGCAATCTATTCCTATTCAACACTACTTGCGTCAGCCGCAACGTTTGGTGAATGCCTTAGTTGATAATACAAGAATCCAACAACTTTCTGAAGAAGTTTTTCGGTTAAAAATGCGTCCTCTGTCTTTTATGTCACTGAGTATTCAGCCGACTGTAGATATGAGAGTTTGGGCAGATGCTGGTGGTACAATTTATTTGCGATCGCTCGGTTGTGAAATACTGGGTTTTGAGTATATTAACGAAAGGTTTGCGCTGAATTTAAAAGGCTATTTATCACCAGTTCAACTCAATGGTGAAACTCACTTACAAGGAAAAGCTGATTTGGAAGTTTTAGTAGACATCCCACAACCATTTTCCTTTACACCCAAATCAATTTTGGAAACTACAGGGAATGGATTACTCAAAAGTGTGTTGTTAACAATTAAGCAAAGATTGTTACATCACCTTTTAGAAGATTATCGGCATTGGGGTATGTATGAAGCTCAGAAAACAGAGAAGGAAAATAACATTCCTGATAGCGGTAGCGGAGTGCAAATCATATTACCAAGTTTGAATTTTGAATAGTTTTAAGATGGAATTTGGCAAGGACGAAAAGAGCGCCGATGTAAAGCTGAAGGCCCATATTTTTGGAGTGCTAGTAAATGACGCGGACTTCCATAACCTTTATTCCGTTCTAGATCATACAAAGGATATTTTAATGCTAACCTCTGCACCAAATCATCACGCCATACTTTAGCCATGATACTAGCTGCGGCAATATTCAGCGATCGCTCATCACCTTTAATAATTGTTTCTTGGGGAATTAGCAAATTTTTCACCAACTGATTACCATCAACCAAACACAGTTCAGGCTTTACTCGCAACTTCAAAACCGCCCGCTTCATAGCTAATAAACTTGCCTGTAAAATATTCAACTCATCTATTTCCCCAGTTGTCGCATAACCAATTCTCCAGTCTAAAGCCAGGGTATTAATTTTTTCAGCCAGTTTATTTCTCCGAGAACTAGATAACTTTTTACTATCCTTAATGTTATCTACCATCAGAATTGATAAAGCCTCTACTGGTAATATCACAGCCGCTGCAACCACAGGACCAAATAAAGCACCTCGTCCTACCTCATCTACACCCACAACCGCACCCTGCATATTTGAGTAGCTAGAAAACTCTAGCCAACTTGAATTATCCCAGAGTGTCGGTTTAATTTCTCCCATTGTCTAAACTGTGATTTGTTTGATTTGTTTAATTTCTCCCATTGTCTAAACTGTGATTTATTTGATTTGTTTGATTTAGATGATTAATTAATCACAAAAATCACACAAATCATCAAAATCACAGTCCAAAACCATCTGTATCTAAGGCTGATGAACGACGACGACGACGACGATTAGGAATAGAGCTATTATTAGCTTCAGATTCTATTTCAAGTTCAGATTTTTCCTCAGTTTCCGTTTCTTTTTTCTCTGCAACTGTTGTCAATTCTTCGACTATTGCTAATGGTGGAAAAGAAGATTCCCCTTCTGGTTCAAATGTTGGTGTCGGTAGTTTAATCGTCACAACTTCAGGAGTTGTTTTTTCAATCACAAGTGGTTCAGGAATAAATTCCGATTTCTCAATAGGTGATTGTCCTGGTTGCACAACATTAATAATCACCGATCTTGTATTTTTTCCCTCCCGATCTAACTTGAGTAAAGGCGAAATTCCCATTTCAGCAAATGTATCTTGTTCTTTTGCTGACATTTCTACAGTAATAACCTCTGGTGGTTCTACCTTAATTGGTTCTAGTTTAACTTTTGCCCGTTCTGGTCTTTCTGTCCAACCAGATTTATTAATAGTAGGTGGGGAAATTTCAGGAATTGGTATTTCAGCCTCTTCTAAATCTAAATCTAAATCTAAGTCATTAACAAAACCAAGAGGATTGTTAATTAAACGGGGTTCATCCTTAGCGTTAGCACCATTAACACCAATGCGACTACGACGAGTCCGGGTACGGCGCTTGCTATCATTTAATTCCTGGTAACTAGGGTGATTGATTAGATGTAGAGAACTAAATTCTGGTTCAGTTTCAAATCCATCCCCAAAACCATCATAGGGATCTCGTGACCCGGCTTGCGCTACGCTACCACTATCAGGTATGCGGGTAGTAGGTACAGGGGTGCGAGATTCCCTTTGGGGCATTGGTACAAACCGCTCTGGGATATCTGCGGCAGGAATAGGTAAACGGTTTTCTGTTTCTCCCGGTAATCTGACAGTATGTCCTAAACCGCCGCAAGTAGGACAAGGTTCACCAAACAATTCATAAATGTTTTGGCCTTGACGCTTGCGAGTCAGTTCAACTAAACCTAGTTCAGTCAGTTGGGCAATTTGTGGACGAGCTTTATCCGCTTTCAGAGCTTTGTTAAAGTGTTCTAACACCTGCATTTGATCGCGTCTAGATTCCATGTCAATGAAATCAACCACAATTACCCCAGCAATGTTCCGCAAACGTAACTGACGGGCAATTTCCGCCGCAGCTTCGCAATTTGTCCACAGCACCGTTTCTCTAGCAGTTGCAGAACGGGTGAAAGAACCAGAGTTCACATCTATGACAGTTAAAGCTTCCGTCGGTTGGATGATCACATAACCACCTGATGGTAAATCTACCCTCGGTCTGAGAGCTTCGCGGACAGCCGCATTGATGCGGAAATATTCTAGAATGGGAGAGCGATCGCGGTGATGATCAATTAACAATCCTTGAGGTGTTTGTCCACCACTCCAGTTTTGTAGATATTGCTTCACCCGTTTTAAGCCAGTGCTAGAATCAACCACAATGCGATTCACATCACTACCATACATATCTCTGAGAACGCGCTGAATAAAGTCATCATCACGATTCAGTAAAGCCGGCGCACGGGAAGTTACTGCTTCTTGTTGCACAAGTTCCCACTGCTTTTGCAGCACTTCTAAATCTTCAATAATTGCTTCTTCTGGCTTACCTTCGGCTTCTGTACGTACTAACAACCCCATTCCGGCTGGTTTTACCAAAATTGCCAAAGCTCTCAGCCGATTACGTTCACTTTCGCTCTTAATCCGTCTGGATAAATTTACACCCCGTCCGTAGGGCATTAATACTACATAACGTCCAGGTAAGGTGATATTACCTGTCAACCGGGGACCTTTTGATCCCGTTGGCTCTTTCATCACCTGTACTAAGGTTTTTTGCTGTGGTGTCAACAGTTCTGTAATCGCTGCTGCACTCCGTTTCAGCCTCAATGGACCTAAATCAGTGACGTGAATAAAACCGTTGCGTTCTGGATCGCCGATATTGACAAAAGCCGCATCTATCCCAGGTAAGACATTTTCTACTACACCTAAATAGATATCACCAATTTGGTGATGACCAGTAGCTACAACGAGTTCTTGTATTTGATCTTCCGAAAATACAGCAGCGATTTGATGCTGCTCCGCGATGATAATTTGTTTTGGCATTCAATTTCCTCAAAAATTGGCAGCACCGCTGGGAATTACAAGGAAGTTCTCTGTTATCCCGCTTGTCCTGACGGTCGCTGCTACAAGACGCTACTAGTAATAAAAATTTCCAATTTGAGTAGCTCTGCTTTAGTTTGGAGAGCTAATGATACTGTGATTGCGTTTACACGCTGGATTATTCCTGAATAGCTGCATATAGTTTAACAACTTCCATCAACCGCCCTTGGCTGATTTCCCCTACTATACGCTGCTATTTAAACTTTGGGTATCCGTAGATATCTGATTCAAAGTTAACGTTTCATCAAGTAAAGTTGACTATATCTAAATAGAACACACTTTCTGGAAAACCTCCGCATCTAGACACAGTTTCTCTTTGGGTTTAGGTTTACCATCTGCTGACGCAGAGAAATCTGCCTTTAGCACGGGATTCACTATCCGTGTTACTAGAAAGTCTAGCTAGGTGCAGATAACTCACTAGCACACAACGGCGTAAATCAACCAACTATCAAAAATCCTTGAAAAGCTTGTGTAATCTGCTTTTTTAATTTTTAATTGTCAATTTTTAATTCCGCCCTGCGGTACTAGGTCATCTTTACAAGAATTATGGCAGGGTTTTAATCTCTGTCAATACTTATGTGATAATTTTTACAATTAAACACACTTGCATTTGTAGCAATTGCATAAAAGCCCGCAATCAAAGTAAGTCTTATTTAAGAGATAGAATGTATCAGTCATTGGAGAAGTTCATGAAAGCTATTGTTAGTGATAGATTCACAAGGTAGCTAGAGAGAGTGGTTTGTAATCAGCAGCAGAGTTTGTCTGGGATACAATCTTAAAAGTAGCACTCTGATATCTTTGCCTTAGACCCTGTAAGTATCACAGGTAGTGAATCAAGTCATTCAATGCAGTGCCAGAAAATTTCTCTCAGTTACTATTCTAACGCAAACTTGCGAAAAATCAATTCCCACAATGTACTAATTTTTGGCAACTACTAGATTACAGAAGGGTGTTGGTCAACCAACAATTAAAAATATCTAAAAAGCCTGTCTCGTCTGCTTTTTTAATTTTTAATTATTAATTTTAATTCCGCGCTGCGGTACTAGCAAGTTATCCAATAACTAGACGCTTGCGGTGGATATGCAAGAGGTGAAATTCTACATTCGCCACTATTTCTAGCATAGACAATATTTGTTCAGGACGCAAGATCACACCGTCAGGACGACAGATACCCAAATAACGCAATACTGCTGTTGAGTCTGATTCTCGGTTGGATACTGAAATTAATTCTATCTCCCACAAGCGATCGCGCAGATTTATTAATTGCTGCTTACCGGATTTGGTTGTATGTGCCGATAAAATCTCCTCTTGATGTTTTATAGTTTCAATCCAATCTGGCCATTGTGCCAGTTGTCCCTCGCTTTGGGCTGTAGACACGGTTAGTAAATACTCGGCTGCTTCTAGGTTTTGCGTAGCAGCGGGAGATTTAATATCTATTTCTACCACATTATACACAGGAATGTCAGTAGGTAGCTGCTTAACCAATTGGGCATGAAAAGTTGCAATATCAATAGGTTCAGTCAACTCGAAATCAACAATTTCCCCTTCACTGGTAGCACCTAAAGTCAAAGCACTGGCTAGACAAATCCTCGGACCAGGATGAAAACCACCGGTAAAGGTGATTGGTAAACTGGCACGACGCATCACTCGATCAAATAGACGCATTAAATCTAAGTGACTGACTAAAGCCATATCCCCTTTTTTACCAAAGCATACCCGCAATCGTTGGGCTTTGGTGGTGTTGGGAACAAAATCACCGGCAAAGCTGGGAATGGGTGGTGCTGGCATAACGATATTATGACCGAAATCAGTGCCACAGACTCCACAATGAGAACAACCTTCAAAAGAGCAGTCAGGAACAGTTGCGGCTACTAGAGCGCGTTGTAGGTCTTCTTGCAGCCACTTTTTATCAATGCCAGTATCAATATGATCCCAAGGTAAGGGAGTATCCAAAGGTGATAGCGAAGCGCTGCTGCAAGCAGTTCGGGTTTTCTGTTCTTTCTGTTCGGTAGCAAACAGATTCCACTCGCCATTTTCAACTTGACGATATTTCCAGTCTAGACCGGATTCGGTAATGGCTGTTCCCCAGGCTGTAAATGCTGCATCTACATTATCATACCAAGAATCCATGCCTGCACCCAATTCCCAAGCACGACGTAACACTTTCCCCAGAGTGCGATCGCCTCTACCAATAAAGTCTTCCATCGCTGATATGCGAAAATCCGTGAAATTTACTTTCACATTCTTCATTCCCCGAAATTCTTGTCGCAGGAGATTTTGCTTTCTCGCAAATTCGGTTGTAGAAACTGAATGCCATTGAAAGGGAGTATGGGGTTTGGGAGTAAAGTTAGAAATGGTTAAAGTAAAGTTTAACGATCTGCGGCCTTTTTCCCAACATTCTTGTTTTAACCAGCTTACCGTTTCCACAATACCGATCACATCGGCATCTGTTTCCCCAGGTAAACCAATCATGAAATACAGCTTGATTTTATCCCAACCTTGTGACCAAGCTGTTTTTACACCCCGCAGCAATTCTTCATTGGTTAAACCTTTATTGACAATATCCCGCATCCGTTGTGTACCCGCTTCTGGGGCAAATGTTAACCCACCTTGGCGCGTACCTCCGAGGATATTGGCAATATTTTCATCAAATCTATCTACTCTCTGACTCGGTAAGGTGAGGGAAATATTATCATTTTTTAACCGATTTTTAATTTCCATCCCCACCGCTGGTAGGGCTAAATAATCAGAACAACTCAAAGACAACAGCGAAAACTCATTGTAACCAGTTTCCCGCATTCCCTTTTCTATAGCTTCTACCACTTTTTCCGGTTCGACATCCCTCGCTGGTCTAGTTAGCATTCCTGGTTGACAGAAGCGACAACCACGGGTACAACCTCGACGAATTTCAATGGTCAGGCGATCATGGACTGTTTCTACATAAGGGACTAAACCAATAGAATAGGCGGGAATGGGTGTCGCTACTCTTCGGAGGACTCTTTTGGGTACATCTGGACGTAGGGGATATACAGCCCCACCTGCACCCATTTTATAAAACTGCGGTACATATACGCCAGGAATCTGCGCCAAGTCTAATAATAGTTCTTGACGATTCAAGCCTGATTTTTTCCCTTCTTCTAAAACCAAGCCGATTTCGGGAAGCAGTTCTTCACCATCTCCCAAAACTATCAAGTCGAAAAAATCTGTATAGGGTTCGGGGTTAGATGTTGCTGTTTG
>JANMGZ010000229.1:0-3529 GCA_031374905.1 Dolichospermum sp. OTE_70_metabat_362_sub | reverse complement strand
CTTGTCCTGTGCGTAAATCAGGTTCAGAAACAATTTCTACTAGAGGAACACCAGCGCGGTTATAATCTACGAGCGAATAAGTAGAACCAGAAAGCCTTTCACTACCTGCGTGTACGAGTTTTCCCGCATCCTCTTCCATGTGTAAACGGGTGATACCAATGCGTTTGCGGCTGGGATTTCCCGTATCATCAAGTAATTCAATTTCTATCCAACCATGTTCAGCTATGGGTAAATCATATTGAGAAATTTGGTAATTTTTGGGTAAATCAGGATAAAAATATTGTTTGCGGTCAAATTTACTATACCGAGCGATTTGACAATTGAGCGCCAAACCAGTTTTCACGGCGTATTCGAGAACTTTGGCGTTAAGTACAGGTAAAACTCCTGGTAAACCCATACAAACTGGGTCAATATTAGTATTGGGGTCAGCACCAAAGGCTGTGGAACTGTTGGAGAAAATTTTGGTGTTGGTACTGAGTTGACAATGGGTTTCTAAGCCAATAATCGCTTCGTATTCAGTCTTTACGGGTGTAGCTGTGGTCATATCCAGATTTACGGTTTTTACTCTTTGCTACTATTTTAGATTAAGGGTAGAGCGATCGCGCTATTCTGTCAGATTATCAAGTTTATCTAATATTCTTAAACCTGCTGAGGATGTGTTACTGAGAGCGTAACGCACCCTACAATACTTACGATTGCTAATAATGCCAAAGTTTTTTAGATTTAGTAATCTTGCTTTTATTTTGAAAATGCTAATATGTAAGAGGTAAGCAGTTAAAAATCATAACTGTAAAAACAAAGAGGAGAACCATGTCTGATACGCAAACTATATTACACAACTTTGGTCAGGTTTACGACAATCCTGTATTGCTAGATCACAGTGTTACTGCCCCAGTTGTCGAAGGATTTAATGTCGTATTAGCTAGTTTTCAGGCATTGTACTTACAATACCAAAAACATCATTTTGTAGTTGAAGGTGCAGAATTCAATTCACTCCATGAATTCTTTAACGCCAGCTACAAAGAAGTACAAGATCACATCCATGAAATTGGCGAGCGCTTGAATGGTTTAGGTGGAATCCCAGCAGCAAGTTTTAGCAAATTAGCTGAATTATGCTGTTTTGAAACAGAAGCAGATGGCGTATTTTCTGCCCGAAAGATGGTAGAAAATGACCTAGTTGCCGAACAAGCATTAATTGGAGTAATTCGCCGCCAAGCCACACAAGCTGAGAGTTTAGGTGATAGAGGTACACGCTATTTATACGAAAAAATTCTCTTGAAAACTGAAGAAAGAGCTTATCACTTAGCTCACTTCCTAGCTAAAGATAGTTTAACATTAGGTTTTGTGCAAAGGGCAGAAAATTAAACTTTTCATAATCTCGATTTAACTAAATCAAGATAGAGAAAAAATTTAGTAATTGAGCATTTTACAAAATTAATCCTTTTGGCAGAAATAGTAATTTACGCTTTTCTGCCATTTTCTATATCAGGCATTTAAAGCTAATTATTTTTATGGCATATTTTATATATCCAACAATAAATTAATTGAGTTATTTTAATTAACCAATTGCCAATATTTTATAATATCATTTCCAGAATAATCGAACGCAGATAAACACAAGATGAACACAGATAAAGAAAGATAAAATAATTATCTATGCAGCTTTATTGTTATAATCCATAACGAATAAATAAACACTTAAATTCTCTCCGTGCCTCTGCGCCTCTGCGTGAGAAAAAAAATATAAAAACCCCCATTTCCTATAATTCCTTCCCCTTACCGCAATCAAAACCCGGAAAAGTTGATAATGAATGGCATGATGAGGGGTAAAGACCCTTAAAATAGTCAAGATTTGTATTTTTGTAATCTAAGGTAAAAACTATGCCCCGTCGTCAAGACCTCAAAAAAATTCTCCTGTTAGGTTCAGGGCCAATTGTAATTGGTCAAGCCTGTGAATTCGACTATTCTGGAACTCAAGCCTGTAAAGCCTTACGAGAAGAAGGCTATGAAGTCGTGCTGGTAAACTCCAACCCAGCGACCATTATGACCGACCCGGAAACAGCCGACCGCACCTATATTGAACCGCTGACACCGGAAATAGTCGAAAAAGTTATCGCCAAAGAACGCCCAGATGCTTTATTACCCACAATGGGAGGACAAACCGCCCTCAACTTGGCTGTAGCGTTAGCAAAAAATGGCGTTTTAGATAAATACAACGTTGAATTAATTGGTGCAAAATTACCCGCAATTGAAAAAGCCGAAGACAGAAAACTGTTTAATGAAGCAATGGCTAAAATTGGGGTGGCTGTATGTCCCAGTGGTACAGCTTCTACTTTAGACGAATCAAAAGCGATCGCTCTCCAAATTGGCACATATCCCTTAATTATCCGCCCAGCCTTTACAATGGGGGGGACTGGTGGGGGTATCGCCTATAATCAAGAAGAATTTGAAGAAATGGCGCAAGTAGGGATTGACGCGAGTCCCGTTTCCCAAATTCTCATTGACCAATCTTTATTGGGTTGGAAAGAGTATGAACTAGAAGTAATGCGGGATTTAGCCGATAACGTCGTCATTATCTGTTCTATCGAAAATCTTGACCCAATGGGGATTCATACAGGAGATTCTATCACCGTTGCTCCTGCCCAAACCCTAACTGACAAAGAATATCAACGCCTACGGGATATGGCAATTAAAATTATCCGCGAAATTGGTGTCGAAACCGGCGGTTCTAATATCCAGTTTGCGGTAAATCCCGAAAATGGTGACGTGGTGGTAATTGAAATGAACCCCCGCGTCTCCCGCAGTTCGGCTTTATCTTCCAAAGCCACAGGTTTCCCGATTGCGAAAATTGCGGCGAAGTTAGCTGTGGGTTACACTTTGAATGAACTACAAAACGATATTACCAAAAAAACTCCCGCTTGCTTTGAACCAACAATTGATTATGTAGTTACGAAAATTCCCCGGTTTGCGTTTGAAAAATTCCCTGGTTCAGAAGCGGTTTTAACTACGCAAATGAAGTCAGTGGGGGAAGCAATGGCTATTGGGCGGACATTTAATGAATCTTTCCAAAAAGCCTTACGTTCCCTAGAAACTGGTCGCGCTGGTTGGGGTTGTGATAAAGCCGAAAAATTACCCAGTGGGGAACAAATTCGCGCTCAATTGCGGACTCCTAACCCGGAAAGAATCTTTTCTGTGCGTCATGCTATGCAGCTAGGAATGACTAATGAGGAAATTTATGAACTGACGGCAATTGACCCTTGGTTTTTAGATAAATTACAAGAACTGCTAGAAATAGAAAAATTTCTCAAACGAACTCCTTTGAAGCAGTTGACAAAAGCGCAAATGTATGAAGTGAAAAGGAATGGTTTTAGCGATCGCCAAATAGCTTATGCTACAAAAACCAAAGAAGACGAAGTTCGCACATATCGCAAACAGCTAGAAGTTATCCCCGTTTACAAAACCGTTGATACCTGCGCGGCTGAATTTGAAGCGCTGACTCCATATTACTATTCTACCTACGAAGAAGAAA
>JANMGZ010000258.1:0-12524 GCA_031374905.1 Dolichospermum sp. OTE_70_metabat_362_sub | reverse complement strand
ATGTCCTGGTCTATCTTTGACAAAAGTAATTAATTTCTCAGATGGACTCACTGGTAAATCAGGTGCTAACTCGTCCATGATTTGGCATAAAGTACGTACAAGATTGATATTTTCTACTTCATTATTACCACCAATATTGTAATTTCCCCCCGGTTTTCCTTGATGAATAATAATATCTAAAGCCTGACAATGATCTTTAACATAAAGCCAATCCCGGATATTTTTTCCATCTCCATAAATTGGTAATGGCTTACCCATTAAGATATTAATACACATAAGAGGAATTAGTTTTTCTGGAAATTGAAAAGCTCCATAATTATTAGAGCAATTGGTGATAATTGTTGGTAATTTATAAGTATGATAATAAGCCCGAACTAAATGATCACTTCCAGCTTTTGAGGCTGAATAAGGACTATTGGGACTATATGCTGTAGTTTCTGAAAATGCTGGTTCATCTGGGGTGAGACTACCATAAACTTCATCTGTAGAGACATGAAGAAATAGATAATTACTAGGTTGTGTTTTTGCATCCCAATGTTGACGAAAAGCTTCTAAAAGGGTGAAAGTTCCGACTACATTAGTTTGGACAAATGCAGCAGGTCCTGTAATTGAACGATCAACGTGAGATTCAGCAGCAAAATGGGCTATGGTATCTATATTTTCTTCTAGAAGTAGTTTATCAACTAGAGAGCGATCGCATATATCCCCCTGGACAAAGCGGAAATTTTCTTTATCTTCAACTGAGGCTAAATTATGGCGATTTCCAGCATAAGTAAGAGCATCCAAGACGACTAATCTATCATTTGGATAAGCTTGACACCAATGATGGACAAAATTCGCTCCAATAAACCCAGCACCCCCAGTCACCAATAATCGTCTATTCATGAGATTTATTAATTACGCTGTAAATATTTCTTCTTAATTTTAGCAAAGATTGTCTGTGTGAACAATTTTGCTAACCGGATTTTTGTAAAATCGGGAATTTTATCTGAGTAATTGTTTTTATGATCAAAGAAATTATTGATTTCTAATAAAATTACCCCCAAGCGTTGGATAATATTCTCAGTCCTATATTCTGATAACACAGTTTCTGATAAAGTCAATAATGTTGATAATTCTAAAACTTTTAAAATTCTATCTACATCATATCCTAAAGCATAACCAGCAATTTTATAACAATTAAATCCCGGATCTAAATAATCAGATAATCCCCCATTGACACTAGAAAAAACTTGACAACCACAAGCTAATGCTTCCATTGGTTGTAAACCAAATCCTTCGCTGACTCCTTGTAATTGCCAATATTCAGCCGAATCATACAAATAAACTTTAGCACGATTAAATAAAGCTGGTAAATTTTCGACATAACTATCAATAACCAACACTTTACATTTTTTTTCTAAAGCTGGAATTAAGGATTTAATTAAATATTCTGAAGATTTCCGCGTCTGAACTAAAACATCAATATCCCGATTTTGATGTAGATTAGTAAATTCCTGACTAATTTGATTTGGTAAATAATAAATCAAAGAATTTGGTGCTTTTTGTCCCCAATAACCTAGAGTATTCCTACTAACTGTAATTATCGGCATACTAGCTGGTAAATTAATCTGATAACCTGAACTATGGGCATGATAAATTACATGATATTTTTGCAATTTAGCAGCCAATTTACCAATATCAAATCCCCAACTAATTACAAAAATTACATTCTCTAATTTGGGTTCTTTTAATAAATCGTCTAAAAATAATTTACCTGATTCTTGCTGACGATAAGTAACTACTTCAGCATCACAAATCTGTTGAGCTAAAGCAACTGTTTTTAACTCCGCCCACAGACCACCACAAGCAAACTTACCATCTGTTCCCGGAACTAAAAAATAAAGTTTTCTCATAATCCTAAATATCTAATTTTCAACTTTATAAATCAGGGTGTGCGTGGTGAATAAATCAGGGCGCAAATCAGGGCGCAAATCAGGGCGCAGGCCCTGCGCCCCTACGGATTCCTAATTTTCCCAAGATACTTTAATAAAATGACTTTCTTTGCCCCAAAAATCACGAGTAATGGTAATATTTTCAATAGCTAAATTAAAGGGGATAGAAGTTGTAATATAACGCTGGGTAAATATTCCTAAATCCGGTGCAATTTTGGCTGCTGCTGTTGCTGCTAAACCTAAACCAATAAGTTGTTCAATTGGTCGAAACGGCAGTAAAAAAGGTACACTTGCAGATAGTCCAACTGTCAATAACATAGCGACGGATATATTTGTCCCACAGCGAGGATGTACAGCTAAATCCCATTCTCCACGGGTAAGACGATGTTTAGCTAATGTTACCGCTCGTCGCAAATCAGTAATATTGACACCACCATAGAGAAAAAATCCTTGTTCGGTAGATAAACCACCTAATAATTCATCATCTGATTGGATATTAGTGGTTGTTCCTGGTGCTGAATAGGGGTTTTTATTTTCTCCGAGTAACCAAACAGTGGCGTGTTCTAGTGCGTGAACTTGACGTAACATGAGAATTTCTTTCAACCCAGGGACAAAAGATAACTGTTGGAGTAAATCAGCATCTTGGCTGGGGTGAGGTGCGAGAAAGTCACAGTTAGAATAAGAAGTATTCATCTTTTTTCTTTTGAGAATTAATTTTCCTTAGCGATGTTTTTTAAAAGACTGCAATAACTAAAAAATTTTGTATTTTCCCAATACCCTAATCCCCAATTTTCAATTACTATTGAACGCCTAACAATTCGACATCAAAAATTAAAGTAGCATTAGGCGGAATCACACCACCAGCACCACGCGCACCATAACCTAATTCTGAAGGAATAATTAATTGACGACGGCCACCTACTTTCATGGTGATTACTCCTTCGTCCCAACCTTTAATTACTTGTCCTACACCGATTTTAAAGGTAAAAGGTTGACCGCGATCTCGTGAACTATCAAATTGAGTTCCATCCTCTAAAGTGCCGACATAGTGGACTTTAACCTCTTTTCCAGTGTTGGGAGTTGCGCCTGTTCCCGCTACTAGTTCAACATATTGTAATCCAGAAGGGGTAGTAATAACATTGGCTTTAGACATAGTGTTGCTCTCTACTAGAGTATTGTTTTCTTGAATAACAGCGATGGTTGGTTGGGTTAATTGGGTAGCTATTGCAGTATTTTGTTTATCGCTAATTTGGGTAAATACTAAAACGCCAACACATACCACCATCAAGACTACGCTCAGGAAAATTCCTTTCAAAATCAGCCCTCTTAAGTTTTAATTACTGGTGGTCAGATGACTGACAGAACACAAATTAGTTTAAATCAGAAATGACCTTTTAGCGCCACAGTTTATTTTCCAAATCCCGGACTTGACGCTCTAAACGGTCAATTCTTCCCCGTAATTCGTCTACTTCTGACTGACGAGCAACTCCCAAATCCTGCATCATATTTCGCATTTGTCGTTGCATTTGCTCGTCCCAATTGCCTTGTTCTGACTGTAATTGATGTACAAGATCATCCATGACAGCCTTAGCTTGCTCAGGATTGAGTTTACCGTCTTTTACCAGTTCATCACTCACTTCTTTGAGTTTGTCTGCAACTAAAGAAGTTGTCCCAATACCCAACATCATTAGCTGTTGCAACCAATTGTTACTATCCATACTCCCTTCCTCTGACTTGTTGCCAACTAAAAGCTTAGTAATTCTAGCCTACACATTTATTTTGTCAGTTGTCAGTTGTCAGTTGGAAATATCTTTTGCTGTCTCCTGCTTTTTATTACACTTATATCCATCCGTGCATGGGTGCGATCGCTTTCGTAACTGACTCAATCATATCTGGAGGTGCTTCTGAAAGCATAACACTGGGATAAACAGCAGTTCCCCATTGAGGATGAACAAGGACATGGCATTTATTTTCAATTGCGGGATAGTTGAGTAAGGCTTGGGCTACTGCTGTATCATCATGGGGAACTAACCCAGAATGAGATAGTAATGGATAACCTGTACGGGGATCTATAAGGTCTGTTAAATATCCGCGATCGCGCAAATTAAATGCCACGTCGCAACCAAAACGCATAAACTTTTCCCGTAATTTTTCTTTTTCTTGTTCTGTTTCTGGAGTAATTTCCTCTAAAGGATATTTTGATTGTTGCAAGACAACCAGCACCCACAAAAACTGTTGCTGTTTCCAATCGGGTAATATTTGTTCGCAGTTGGCACAGATATATGGACTGGGGGTATGAATGGAAATCTCTACAGCTTGTCCTGTTTTGCCAACTAAATGAATAGGACAGCTAGGCTCAGAAATACAAACTTGGGGATAATACACCACATTAATTAGGTTTATGAAAGTTTTTTAATTTATCTTTGCTAAAAATAATAACTCTTAAATCTACCAATAAATCATCAAATTTTGCGAATAATTAGATGAGGACAATTATTAGCTAAAAATATATCTCTTCTTAAAATCGGACATCAATCAGCATTTGCTGCCATTCTGAACTATTATGGGGATTTTCTTGATCATGCTCCCAATTATGGGGATTATTCAAGATATATTCTCTAATATTACTTAAATGTGTTTCGTCTCTAATTACAGATTCATAATAATTCCGTTGCCAAAAAGGCAAATCACAATTATGACGCATCAGATTAACCCGTCGAGTGACAGAAGATTTAAACCCATTAACAAAAGAACCGAGCGAACCAGACCGTAGGGGCTTACGGCGTAAGCCCTCTTGGCGTAAATCCTCTTGGCGTAAATCCTCTTGGTTTAATCCCTCAATGCGATCGCTTCTTCCTTGATATTGATCCTGAATCCAAATAATTCCATGTAAATGATTAGGCATTAAAACCCATTCATCTAATTCAATCTCTTTGCGAATTTCTGATGATTTTAACCATTCTTGAATAACTATTTGACCAATTTGATTTAGCTGCATCTCGCCTTGTTTAACATCACCAAACCAACATAATTTTTTATAAGTACATATTGTTACAAAATAAGCTCCAGTTTGAGCATAATTGTAATCAGGAAGCCGAATTGAACGCCGGTGATGTTTTTCGGGATCAAACTTCATAACCAAACCAATAATTGTTAATCTCGTAGGGGCTTACGGTGTAAGCCCTCTTAATTTAAAATTATATACATATATGAGAAGGGCGCAATATGGAAGGGCGCAATATGGAAGGGCGCAGGCCCTGCGCCCCTACGGGTATTACGTTTAACTGCTAGTTAGTTGTTTGATATCAGCGCGGAATTTGGCGTTTTGTAATGCTTGTACTGCTGTTCCCGAATCTTGTACCCAAAATTGTCTACCAAATCTGACAATTTCCCGGTGATTTCCGGCTTGGACAACGCCAATTACTGGTACTTTTGATTTATCTTTATCCCCTGCTTGTGCTTTAAGAATTGTATTCAAACGATGTTGTTCTTCAATTGTCCCTGCTTGTTGTGGACTAAGTTCCACTAAAATCATTTTGACAGTTTCTACAGCTTCTGCATCTTCAAGAATGAATTGAGTTTGATCATCACGACGATCTACCTTACCCCAAATAATCAATCTAGCATCAACTTCGAGTAGAGAACTAATGCGTTCATAGGTTTTAGGAAAAACAACAGCTTCCGAAGCAGCCGATAAGTCTTCAACTTGCAAAATTGCCATAGAGTCACCTTTTTTGGTGACAACCTTTTTGACATTATTTAACATTACCACTGCACAAAGTATAGAATCATCTTTTTGTTCTGCCAATTGCGCTAAATTAATAGGTGCAAGGACTGAGGAGGATTGTCTGATAGATTTAAGAGGATGATCTGAAAGATAAAATCCTAATAATTCTTTTTCCATTCGGAGTTTTTCTTGAGGTGGTAAGTCATTGACAGGAGGAGCTTTAGGTGCAGATTCAAAAGCATTCTTTTGGGGTTGGTTATTATTACCTGCAAATCCACTTCCTAATAAATCAAAAATATTTCCCTGTCCACTAGCTTTATCTCTAGCGCGGGATTGCGCCCACTCATAAACCAATTCGGAATCATGAATTAATTGGTTACGATTAGGTTCAATTTTATCAAAAGCTCCGCAGTTAATTAATGATTCTAAAGTGCGGCGGTTCATCGCTCGTAAATCAACGCGATCGCAAAAATCCGCTAAAGATTTAAAGGGTACTAATTCTCCTGATTCTTCCCTCGCTTCTAAAATAGAGGCGATCGCATTTTGTCCTACATTTCGCACTGCTGAAAATCCAAATAAAATCTTCTCACCTGCTGGGGTAAAATCTAAACCAGAGCGATTAACGTCTGGTGCATCAATAACTATACCCATATTAGAGCAGTTATCAAGGTACTTCCGCACTTTGTCAGTATCCCCACTATTTGCGGTTAAAAGTGCTGCCATATATTCTAATGGATAATTTGCTTTTAAATATGATGTTTGATAAGTTACATAAGCGTAAGCTGTAGAGTGAGATTTATTAAAACAATTAGAAGCGATAAAACCATTTTTAATGACAAAATTATGGTCGTTTTCTACACCAATATCATAAACGTTAGCTTTACCTAAGTATTTGCGCGAAAGTATTTTAACCATATTACTTAGCTTTGCAAAATTTGTTTTTTACTGACTTAAGAATAACAATTATGGCAGGACATCTACTGTGATTTTGCTACTAATTTCCAACACAAACAAGTAACTTCAACTAATAGAGATGTAATCATAGCTATAGCAGCGGCAATTGCCCCATTCATACCTTTATGAATAGCAAAAGTGACCATTATCAATAAAGTTCCTGTCCCTAACCAGGTAGATAAATTAACATGACCTGTACGATTTTCACTCACTAAAAAACCCTGAATTGCGTTTTGTAAAGCCACAAGTAATGGCACAATTGTACAGATCAAAAGTACAGGTTTAATATTTTTAGCAAGGGCAAGATCATTACCGATAAAACTTTGGACAATGTGGTCGCCTATCGGCGTTAAACTCATCAATAATAGTACAGTTGAACAAGCAGCACCCACGCTGATGGCAAAAGTCAGCAGTTGGCGATAACTAAGTTGATGATGATATTTAATCACCATTTGCTGCACCATCCGGGTAGAATTGGCAATTACCAGAACTAATCCCCAAGCAGCAGACCAAGCCGCAATGGCAATTGTAGCATCTTCAGCGCGGGCGAGAATGCTAATTAAGATCGCCCTTCCGCCCCAAACCACCATCATTGAGTTAGCCAAGGGGAGATAGAATTTCCATACTTGTGCCAAATTCCGGGGTAGATTAACTGTTTCTACTGTTTGTGGCGGTAAAGTAGCCCCACTGCGACGGGCAAAAATTGTGACAACGATAGCTTCGACTATCACCCCGCCCATAAGTCCCAACCCAGCAATTACGCCCCCAGATATTTGGCAGAAAAACCCGAACGCAAGGATTACTGCTAAAGTGAATAACCTGCAAACACTGGCTTTTGCTAAAGCACCGGACTGACCATGATAAATTAATAAACCTTGAAAATAACGCCGCCAAGCGATCGCAAACGGCCAACCGCCCATTAGTAATAATACTTGACTAACAGTAACTAACATTGCTGATGGAATCCCCAACAGACTCACACCGACAAAATTAAATATCATCGGTAGTGCCAACAAACTTAATAAAAAAGTTAGTCCACCACCTACCAATAATGTAAATCGCCATAATGCTTTACGTGAATCTTGAGAACCAGCTAAAGCGTTAGCAGCGTGCAAAATCATAATAATTGGACTTTCAAAAAATATCGCCAAAGATTTGGCAATACCCACAGCCGCTAAGTTATTTTGAGCATCAGCAAGATAAGCTAATGTAGTAGTCATCATCGGATCACCACAAGCCATAGTCACATCACTAAGGGATAAAGGCAGAAATTCACGCCATAAATTCCCTAAACTAACCGGTTGAGATTGGGGTTTTTGTAATTTCACTCTTAGTTCTTACCGACCATATCCAATAGTTAGACCACTTCGACTACTTCGACTACGCTTAGTACAAATTCGCTCACTACAAGTGTTACAGGCAGAAGATTAGCAATTACTTGAGTTTAATTTTCCAATGCAGAATTATAAGCTTTTACTAATAAATCAATTCCGGTAATTGCTCCACCCACAACAACAGCATTTGCACCTAAATCTAAAGCTTTTTTTGCCATTTCTGGGGAAGAAATACCCCCTTCACAAATAATAAAAGTATCGAGATTTTCTACTATTTGCGTGAGTAATTCCCAACCAGGAGGAGAAAAGTTTTGAGTTTGAGCAGTGTAGCCAAATAGAGTAGTTCCCACAATATCAGCACCTGCATTAACAGCTAATTGTGCAGCTTCATAAGTATCTACATCTGCCATAACTGGCTTGTTTAATTTCTGATGAATTAGAGTAATAATATCTGACAACTTTTCATCACCAGGACGATTTCTCGTAGTAGCATCTATAGCAATAATATCCGCACCTGCTTCAGCCACAGCCACAGCATGATGAAACTGTGGTGTAATATAAACATCAGAACCAGTTATTACTTGTTTCCAAAGTCCAATAATTGGAACTTGGACTTTTTTTCGCACAGCTTGGATATGTATGGGAGTGTCAATTCTCACAGCTACAGCCCCATTATTGACTGCGGCTTTTGCCATTGCCGCAATTACATAAGGATCATGTAATGGAGAATTTACAGGTGCTTGACAAGAAACAATTAATCCTTTTGGTAAATTAATCATGTTTAAGTTTGAATTGTAAATTAACCTGAGAGATAAGATTTCAAAAATAATCAAACGCAGATGAACGCAAATGAACGTAGATAAGAATGAATTAGTCTAGTTGTTAAAATTGAAATTCCATTTACCAATCACCAATTATTAATTACTAATTATGCACAGAATCAGCGCCACACCAGGCGGATTAAATCAGTCGGAAGGTTTATTTTTTCTTGAACAAACCCCTGCCCCTTTTGTGTTGATTACAGCAGCAGATACTGACATTCAAACTTTAGCGGCTGTAGTTCCTAAATTACCCGATGAATTTCCCCAAATTCGAGTGGCTAACTTATTACAACTACAGCAACAAGTAAGTATAGATGATTATGGTGAACAGGTTTTAGAATCTGCCCAAGTTATTGTACTTCGTCTTATCGGTGGAAGTTCCTACTGGGCTTATGGTTTGGAGGTGGTACAGGAAATTGTACAACGTAATGGCACAACTTTGATCGTGATGCCAGGAGACGACGGACTGGATCTTGATTTAATCTCGAAATCTACCCTTTCAGAAACAATTGTCAAGAAAATTTGGCAATACTTTCAAGAAGGTGGAGTAGAAAATTTTCTCAACGCGTTGCAATTTATCGCTGATACAGCCTTATCAACAGCATTTAATCCCCCACCACCACAAACTGTTCCCCGTATCGGATTGTACGAAAAGAATGTAGGGGCGCAGGGCCTGCGCCCAGTCAAGGGCCTGCGCCCAGTCAGGAGTCAACCTAAAGTTGGGATTTTGTTTTATCGCGCTCATTATTTATCAGGAAATACTAAGGTAATTGATGCTTTATGTAATGCTTTGATAGAGAAAAATTTACAACCTGTACCTGTTTTTGTTTCTTCATTACGTGAACCTGGTGTAAGTGATAAATTATGTGAATTGTTTGCAGCTAAAGATGATGATCATCATGTTAATTTATTGATGAATACTACCAGTTTTTCTTTAGCAAGTTTAGAAACAGAAACACCGCAAACTGAACTTTGGGAAAAATTAAATGTTCCTGTTTTGCAAGTAATTCTTTGTGCTAGTTCTGTGGAACAATGGGAATCACAATCACAAGGTTTAACACCCCGTGATATGGCGATAAATGTGGCATTACCGGAAGTAGATGGGCGAATTATTAGCCGGGCTGTGTCTTTTAAGAAGTTGCAAACTCGGAATAATAAACTAGAAACTGATGTGGTAGTTTATGAACCCGTGAGCGATCGCATTGAATTCGTCGCCCAACTCGCCGCAAACTGGGTAAGATTGCGGGTAAAACCACCCCAAGAACGCCGCATAGCCTTAATTTTAGCAAATTACCCCAACACCAACGGCAGGCTTGCCAATGGCGTAGGACTAGACACTCCCGCCAGTTGTGTAGAAATTCTCAAAGCCTTAAAATTAGCTGGTTATGAAATAGGAACTACCCCCGAAACTGGAGACGAATTAATTGAAATTCTCACATCTAGCGTCACAAATGATCCTGAAGGCAGAGACTGGAAACCAATCAACCAAAGTTTATCAGCAGCAGAATATCAAAAATATTTTTCTACCCTACCTATAAACATTCAAAAACAAATAATTGAACGTTGGGGAGAATATTGTTCCCAATCACCAATCACCATTTCTGGAATTCAATTTGGTAACGTTTTCGTAGGAATTCAACCATCACGAGGTTATGATCTCGACCCTAGTTTAAATTATCATGCTCCTGATTTAGAACCAACACATAATTATTTAGCTTTTTATGATTGGGTACGAGAATCTTTTAATGCTGATGCCATAGTTCATGTTGGCAAACATGGGAATTTAGAATGGCTACCAGGGAAAAGTGTTGCTTTATCTAATACTTGTTATCCAGAAATTGCCTTGGGACCAATGCCCCATTTATATCCATTTATTGTTAATGATCCCGGAGAAGGTTCACAGGCAAAAAGACGCGCCCAAGCCGTAATCATTGATCATTTAACCCCACCAATGACAAGGGCTGAATTATATGGACCATTGCAACAAGTAGAAAACCTAATTGATGAATATTACGAAGCCGAAAGTTTAGATCCTTCCCGTTTACCAACAATCAGAAATCGCATTCAAGAACTTGTCATCAAAGAAAACCTTTATAAAGATTTAGGAATTACCAACCCCAAAGACATCGCCAACTTTGAAACCTTAATTTTAAACTCCCTAGACGGTTACTTGTGCGAACTCAAAGAAGCCCAAATCCGTGACGGCTTACACATATTTGGCCAATGTCCCCAAGGAACACAACTACGAGACTTAATCATAGCGATCGCTCGCATCCCTAACCGCCATTATATCGGCATTACCAGAGCGATCGCCAAACAATGGAACATAGACATAGACCCCCTCACCGACAACCTCTCCACCCCCCTCTCTGAGCCTCTGCGCCTCTGCGAGAGACTTAAATCTTGCCGCATCATCGGTGATGTCGTTGAACTCCTAGAAGCAGAAGCTGCCTTTTTAGTGGAAGAAGTTATTTCTGGGCGCAGGACCTGCGCCCCTACCGATTGGATCAGTAACAAACTTCTTCCAGCCCTGCGTAAAACTAACGAAGAAACTATCAACCTATTAAAGGGACTTGATGGTAAATACGTTCCCAGCGGTGCTTCTGGCGCACCCACCCGCGGACGTCCCGAAGTCCTGCCCACAGGTAAAAACTTTTACGCCGTTGATATTCGTGCCATCCCCACAGAAACCGCCTGGGATATCGGCAGAAAAGCCGCTGAAACCCTCATTGAAACTTACACCCAAGAACATGGAGAATATCCCAAAACCCTGGGTTTATCCATGTGGGGAACAGCTACCATGAGGACTGGTGGTGATGACATAGCCGAAGCTTTGGCTTTACTTGGTGTTCAACCCGTTTGGGATGGTGCAGCGCGACGAGTAGTAGATTTTGAAATTTTACCCTTATCTATTGTCGGTCGTCCCCGTGTCGATGTCACCTTGAGAATTTCGGGGTTTTTCCGGGATGCTTTTCCTAATTTAATCAGTTTATTTGATCAAGCTGTGAAAGCAGTTTCGGCTTTAGATGAACCACCAGATCAAAATCCTCTTGCTGATACAGTTCGTAAAGAAACGGAACAATGGACTCAAGAAGGTTTATCTTTAGAAGTAGCAGCCGAGCGATCGCAATATCGCGTTTTTGGTTCAAAACCAGGGGCTTATGGTGCTGGACTCCAAGGTTTAATCGCCTCCCAAAGCTGGGAAAATGATCAGGACTTAGCTCAAGCTTACACAAATTGGAGTGCTTACGCCTATTCCTCTAGTCAGGAAACTGGGAATAAAAATGCAGAAGCCTTTGAACAACGCTTGCAACAAATGCAAATTGTCCTGCATAATCAAGACAACCGAGAACATGATTTACTCGATTCCGACGATTATTATCAATTTCAGGGTGGTTTAACCGCAGCGGTGCGTTCTCTTCAAGGTAAAAATCCCGAAATCTACTTTGGTGATAATTCCAACACATCCCAGCCCAAAGTCCGTCAACTTAGTTCAGAAATTGCCAGGGTTTATCGTTGCCGCGTGGTTAATCCTAAATGGATAGCTGGAGTTATGCGTCATGGTTATAAAGGTGCATTTGAAATGGCGGCAACGGTAGATTTTCTCTTCGCCTACGATGCTACCGCCCAATGTGTCGAAGATTATATGTATCAAGGAGTTGTTGAAGCATATTTAGAAAATACCACCGTTTGTGAATTTATCCAAAACAAAAATCCCTGGGCATTGCGCGATATTGCCGAAAGACTACTAGAA
>JANMGZ010000193.1:0-7645 GCA_031374905.1 Dolichospermum sp. OTE_70_metabat_362_sub | reverse complement strand
ATCTTTACAAGTACGACTCGCAGCAGGTATTTACTACTATCAATTACCTGATTCATTTCTGCATTAACGACCGCTTCCCATTCCTGACTTTCTCTAATATTAACAACTTGCAAAGGAAGTTTTCCTGTACCTTTGGACTGATAATAGTAGGAATTTTTAGAGTTAATAATGTGAGAATTAAGTGCAGGATGACGATATTGAATAATATCTAAAGACCGTCTAAGAACTGTTTCTTGGATATTTCCTCGAATCCGGCTAATAGTAACTACATTCCATGTTTTAGCCCGTTGATTCAGAATTTCCATTGTTGCTTCTAGCGGTCCTAATTTTCTGTTTATAGCCATATTTATAAACCTTATGGGAAAATTGTAGGTTGGGTTGAGCGACAGTAAAACCCAACATTATTATTATCAAAAATTGAGTTGAGTTTTCTTCCTTAACCCAACCTACTTTGTGGGTGATATTGACTGAATTCTTCGGGCATTTGTAAGCCTTGAATTTTCAAGTTTTGAATACGATATAAATACGCTGCACCTGTCATAATCTGATCAGCTATATCAACTACTCGGCGATTATTAATATCAGCTAAATAAGAACCACGTACCCAATTATTAAAACTTCCCATTGCTGGTCCACACCAAATTTGATAATCAATTTCTCGACCTTTTTCTCCAGTATTAGACCACCGGGAAGATAATCCTAAATACCAGCGAAATATTAATGCCATTTTTAGTTTAGGATTGTTGGCTGCTTTACTTAATTTTTCAGGGTTACGTTGAGACAAGTAAGTGGATGTTTCTTGCCAAACTTCCGCAATTGTTTTTCGTAGAATTTGTTTTTCTAACTTTTCTATTTCATCTGGGGGAATTTCGGCAAATGAATTATAATTTCTGTATAATTCTCCTAGTTTTTGAGCGCGAAGGGGGAAGAGAGTTCCCCGTTTAAGAACTTGTAATTTGACTCCCATTTCAAACATATCTGCGGCTGGTGCCATCATTACATCAGTCATTTCTGCTTCAGCTAGGAGCTTTTTTGTATATTCAGAAGTCCCAGCTTCCAGGCAAGATTGATTAATAGAACCTGTGACAATATAAGCCGCACCCATCATTAAGGCTGCTAGTGCTGATTGGGGTGTAGAAATTCCCCCAGCTACACCAATTCTTACAGGTTGTTCATAATTATATTTGCGTTGAATTTCGTCTCTTAATTCTAAGATTGAAGGTAATAAACAAACCAAGGGACGATTATCTGTATGTCCTCCTGAATCTGCTTCTACGGTAATATCATCAGCCATAGGAATTTTTGCGGCAAGGTTAGCTTGAAATTCGGTAATTAATCCTTGTTCAACTAATTGTGTGAGAATTTTTGTAGGTGCAGGTTGGAGGAATTTAGTGGCAACTTCCCGACGAGAAACTTTGGCGATAATTTTATTTTTGATTTCGATTTCATTGGCTGAATTTAAACTTAGTCCGGCCGCCCGATAGTAAACGATATTATCACTTAAATCTAAGAATGCAGAGGCTTCAATTATTCTAACTTGATGCTGTAAATACAAATCAATTAAACGCCGTTCGATAGCAGGTTCACTAGGACTATGAAGTAAGTTGAACGCATAGGATTTGTTATGCAAAGCTTGTTTAATTTTATGAATTGCTGCTTCTATTCGTGAAGGAGATAAACCTCCTGCACCAAAGGAGCTTAAAATGTTGGCTTTTCCCAGAGCAATTACCATTTCTTCAGATGCAATACCTTGAGCCATTGCTCCAGTCATATAGGCATATTTTACGCCGTAAAATTCTATAAAACTTGGATCACCTAATTGATGAAATCCAATTGAAGGAACAGTTAAAAGCATTTCCAATTTCTGAGTTTTACCATTAGCACTATATGATAAACTGCCTTCGTTGCTAATACCAATTTGTCCTTCTTTATTCAGAATATAACAAGGAGAATTTAAATTCATCAGTTTATTTTTAATATTGTCTGCATTAAAAGACACAGTATTTAAATCGCCTTGCCACCCTTGATAATTGTTATTCATTGAATGAGAAAATTTGAGTTGTTGATGTTGTTTCAACATAATTTTTGAAGTTAATACTTTATTGAATTGGTTTTGATTAAGATGCAGCTGCATAGGATATAATTTCAAGAATTATTGACCGCAGATAAACGCGGATAAATTAATTGATCTTATGATTCTGTGCAGCTTCACATATTATTAAGAAAATAATTTCTACTTTTCTTTTCTGGCTTGTATCACCATTTTTTTGTACAAATCTAATTGCTGCTGGAGAAAAAGACTAAGTTGTTGTAGTGATGTTTGACGGGACTGTAATAAAAATCTGTGTGCTTTAGCCATACGGGCATTATTATCATTTAAATTTTGATAATTAGGGATAGATTTCATTTTGCGTTCATAATTTAATAAAGAAGTATCTTGAAACAATGACTGATTTTTGTAAGAAATATCTTGATCAAATTTGATATTGGGTAGAGAATATAAAGGTGATAAATCCAACTCAACTCGATGACTAAATAATTTGGCTAAGGCTTTGATAATAGAGGTATGATCATCTACACCTCTTCTATTTAGAGATACAGTTAGATGTTCTTGATTTTTGAGGGTTTCATTAATCCAGCGGCTACAGTTACTACCAACACCGACTTCAATAAAGATTCTGATATTATCATTGTAGGCACGATTAACTAAACGAGGAAAATCCAGTTGGTGACAAAGGGCTTTGGCAATATTTTTGCCAATTAAATGACTATCAATCGTAATAGGTGAATATTCAGCAGCAGAATAGAAAATGGTGGCTGAATTTGCTTGAGTTGGCAAGGTATTAACTTTCACCAGTTCATCATATTCAGAATGCATTGGTTCACAATGAATTACATGATTTATGGATGTGGGAAAAGCATCACATTTTAAGGTTTCAATAACTCTTCGACAAGCTTGGGTTTCCCCTGCAATAACTACTTCTTCAGGTGTATTAATTAAAGGCATATAAACCCGGTGTTCATTTTTTAGCACTTCTTGTACTTGAGAAGGTGAACATATTAAAATGTAGTTACTCCAAAATTCTTCACTTTTACCTTCATGAATTAAAGGTAATCCCCAATGCTGACGAACTGCATTTTTAGGACCAGATAGCCGGGTTTTAAATAAAGGAGATGAATTCAAATAATCACTGGTACTTTTAAAGCTAGTCCAGATACCTTGGGCTAACATCATGCTAGTTTCACCAAGGCTATAACCAAACGCATAGGGGGATTGAATTTGAAAGTAGTTTTTAAGAATTGCTGTCATCAATCCGGCGATACCAACTTCTGATTCCAGCATAGAAACTGGATCATCTATTAATGTTTGTTCTATGCTTTCTAGTTGTCTTTTTGATAATTTTTTGATGCTGCGAGGATAGAGAATTTTTTCAATGTTGGCGACTCGATTATAAACACTTCTAATGACGACATCATCATAAAGTTGAGGAAAAAGCCGAAAAATATTTCTTCCTAGTCCTATATAAGAAGTAAAAGAACCAGGATAAACAAAGGCAACATGACCTTTTTTTCCTTGGGGATTAACTGTAAAATAACTACCAAGAGGAGTTTGCCAATCTTTGCCAGTAGCGAAAGCAATTTTTACTCCCTGAATTGCCCTTTCAATTTCTCGTTTTAATTCTTCTGGATGTCGTGAAAGAATTGCTAAAGCGTAAGTTGATTGTTGATATTGCTGATATTTTTGGAAATAATCACTAGCAAGTTGTGATAGAGAAGAAATATCTGTGATATTTTGTTGAAGTGCGGTAATTTGTGTTAATAAAGAAGAACGATCATCAGCCGCAATTGCGAATAAATAATAAGGCATTTCTGCTAAATATTGACTACTGCGTTCTACTTGGCTGACTTCTTCTGACAAAATTAAATGTCCATAAATATTATCTTCTTCAATCATATTTACCGCAGCTATTCTTTTAGTCGCACCAGGTTCTAAAAACCAAGGTTTTGATTCTACGGCTACATAAAAGGGGCTTCCGTGCCAAATTTCTGGCTGTTTAGGATTGAACCATTGAGGAACACCGGGAATATAACGATGATAGAGACAAAGTGCGGTTTTGATGAGGCTAAATATGCCAGCGGTGGCTTGTGTATTGCCAATATTTGCTTTGACGCTACCCAGTCCACAACTTAGATTTCGTCCCCCTGTCTGATAGGCTGATATTAAACCTTGAATTTCGGCTATATCTGCGTTGGGAATCCCACTAGCAACAACTTCCAAATAACCAATATCTGCGGCTTTAACATCTGCTATTTGAAACGCCTCGTGACAAGCTTGCTTAATAGTTTCTGGATAACTTGAAGAATGTTTTACCACACTCAAACCATCAATAACTGCATAGATGCAATGATTTCGTTGCTTGGCTGTTTCATACAGTTGTAATACTACTGCGGCTGCACCTGCTGTTTTTATGATATCCTGAGATTTTTCGTCATAACTGAAAGTATATCCACTTGGATTAATTTCTGTCGAGTAATTTACATCTATACCGACAATTAAAACAGCTTCCACTTGCTGGGAAGTTAATAATTTTTGACTAACATCCAGAGCTAATAAAAGCGACTTTTCTTCCGCAAAAAATGCTAATTCAGCAGAAATATAATTAGCTAACTTGGCAGAATTTTCTGTGGGAGAAATGATAATTAAAGCTATTTTTGTATCTGGTTGAATTTTAGCATCTTCCAGTGCTGAATTGATCACTTCTTGACTTAATCGGGTTTGCTGATAATCTTTAGATGTAACTGAATTTTGCTTACTTTCATAAATCAGACGTTCAAACTTATTTAATGTTGGTGAATTACTAACAAAACAATCCATACCGACAATTGCTAATTTTTGATTTTGTGCAATTGATTTCATTCTCATTCTCCATTTTTTAGAATTGAAACTAATTATGTTTCGCGCAGAGGTACAAAGGAGCAAAGTTTTAGAGTTTTAATTCTCTCTGTACCTCTGCGTCTCTGCGTGGAAAAAATCTAATCTTTGGCTATTTGTCGAGGTAGAATTGTCCCTTTTGCGCCAATCATGCGATTATAAATTTGTCCTTGACGATTATAGGTAATCACATCTGTAATTACTGATGATTCTGTTTTTGATTTGACTTCACAAGTCACATAAAATGTTTCACCAAATGGAACTTTTGCAAATTGTTCAAAGTTCTTAATTTCTGATGGTAAACATCCAACTTGATGAAAGTGTTGTGTCCAAATCCAGAGAGAATGAATCTGGACATCTGCTATATAGGGATTGAATGTTTGCACAGGGAATTGTCCTTGTTGCTGTGCTGTTGGTTCTGGTAAGCAGCATTCAATAGTTATCTGACTAGGGCTGGTATTTAAAACTGATTTTACGCCTTGAAAAGTAACTCCATGAAATAGGCTAGAAGCGGTTACTTGATATAATTCTTGATTGGTTTTGAGGAGATTTTCATCCTGATTAAAATTCAGGCTTCCATAATTGGGAGGTGTGGGAATTTCTTTTTTGAGAATTAGATTTGTGCTGAAATGATAGCGGATTTTTCCGTCTGGTGTTTTACTGCTAATTTTAGCAGCAAATTCTATTTCCTGATTTTCATGTTTCGCAAGTTCTTGAATTTCTAAAATATATTCACTTGCTGCGGCTTCTTCAAAAACTATACCTTTTAAAACTTTGAAATCTGGAGAACTAAAAGCCGTAAATCCAGGATAAAGTTGTTCACAAGCATTAGTCATCCATAATAACCCACAGGTGGCAGGAAGTACGGGACGACTGGCGATAACATGATCCTGTAGAAATGGGTTTTCTGTTAATGTTAATTGGCGTTTAATCCGATAAGTTTTTAACTCATTAGAGAAGGTTGCAGGAACATAAATTAAAGGACTACCAATTACTAATTGAACTGTGTCTTGATTAGCGGTAGTTAGTTCATCAACTAATATTTGTGTTCCTGTTTCTACGGGAATAACTTCAATTCCTCTGGCTGCAAAAGCTTTTTTTAAGTCTGTTGATACCATGCCACTTTCCCAGGGACCCCAGTTAATAGCCATGACATGACAATGGGGGTAATTGTGTTTAATTAAATGGGCGGATTTGTTGAGGATTTCATTGGCTATGGCATAATCTGATTGTCCCACATTTCCATAAAATCCGACTACGGAAGAAAATAAGACTAAATATTGCAATTGACTTGCTGGTACACACCGCAGGATATTTTCTAAACCTTTAACTTTAGCTGCATAAACATTTTCAAAATCTTGAATTGATTTTTTCTCAATGCGTTTATCAGCTAAGTTTCCTGCACCATGAATTATGCCAGTTATCGCCCCAAAACGTTCACTTACATCTGCCAGTTTTGACTCTAGTAATACCGTATCAGTAATATCTACACTCAGATATTCTGCTTCTCCTCCTGCTTGTTCAATGGCTTTAAGGGTAGTTTGAATTTCTCGCTGCGAGGAAATTGCTTGATATTTTTTCTGCACCATTATTGGTGTTGCTTTTTCCCCTTGGGCTTGGAAATTCTCTAAAATTCGCTGTTTTAATTCTGCTTCACTTTCGCAATTTTCCGCCCAAACTGGTTCAGGTTCTCTACTAGAACGCCCTAAAAGAATAAATTTACATTGATATTGTTGGGCGATTTTAATAACACATTGGGCTGTGATTCCTTTAGCACCACCACTAACTAGAAATAATTGATCTTTGGTAATTTCTCTGGCAGAATTTGTGGTTGGTAAGGGGCTGAAATCTGCAATTAAAGTAACTCTACCTTGGTTGCTATATCCTACTTCTTGAATTAACAAGTTTGGATCATGAATTTCCGCAAGGATATGTTTTACAGATGTTTCTGGATCTATTTCTGGATTTAAGTCAAGGGAACGACAGAATACATTTTCCCATTCTTGATTAATACTCTTGCTAAGTCCGAATAATCCTCCAGCAATTGCACTAAAGTTATGGGTTTCTCCTAATCCAAATTCACCATCTAAACGCGCAACGTTAATAAAACAACTACGTCCAAATTTTGCGGCTTCGTTGAGTTGTTCTTTCAGGTATTTAGCGATTAAGAAGACATGACGCAAAATAGATTTATCTATGTCTAATGGTGTTACTGGGTGCAAGTGAATAAATGCAGCTATAGTACCATAATTATCAGCAATCTGTTTTAACTGTTGTTGTAAATTGTCTTCATTCCAATCAGTTAAAACTACTCTATTGATTCCTTTATTAACAGTTGAATCAATCCCAGGGAAACTTAAAACTATAGTTTTCCAAGCTTTATTGATCAAACTTGATGCTAATTCCTCAGTAGTTGAAGAACCATCATCAGTTATTAATACAATGTGATTTTCAGGAAGAGAAAATTCTAAACTATCAGGTGTGGGAAGTTGCTGTAATTTGGCGATACTCCGGCGAATATTTGGATGAAATGTGGTTGTTGTGATCTCTACTTTTTCTTCAGTTAATAAATTAGTAATTCCCTGGGATTGCTGCTGCATATAAGTTGCAATTTCTCCCAAAGTTATCAATTATCCAATTTCTTCAGGGTTGGGTTTAGGTAAGTCAGGATATATTTCTAATAATCCTCCTAAAATTTCTACTCGTTTGATA
>JANMGZ010000168.1:0-4753 GCA_031374905.1 Dolichospermum sp. OTE_70_metabat_362_sub | reverse complement strand
GTATTTGTCTGATGCTAATTGCGATATAATTGAGATTGTCGTTATAAGTGTGCAACTAATGGCGAGACCTGGTGGTAATCCCGATTTTGGAATCAAGTATCGCTTTGACTATGGCAGAGACGAGCCACTTTCAGAACAAGTGAAAGTATTGATGCATCCACAGATGAAACAGCATCTGAAAAATCTGGCTGATCTAGAAAAATGTACAGTACCTGATTTGATTCGTGAAGCGATTGAGCAATATTTGGTTGCTAAACAAACAACTAAACTAAGTTAATAGAATTGATATAATCGTCCTGTTCGTTTTGAGGACTTTTACCTCTCGCTATATTTACCGGCAATTTTAGATTTTAGATTAAAAAAATTTGGTAAAAGCCCCGTCCTTCAGTCCAGAAAAATACTCGCTGCGCTGCGTATGCTTCGCTAACGTCAATCCCAAATCCATTTTCTTCGAGCTTCTACACTTTAGAGTGGAGTTAATCCAAAATCGTTCGACTGAGCGAAGTCGAAGTCCAAAATACGCGCTGCGCTGCTTACGCTGCGCTAACGTCAATCCAAAATCGAGTGACCCCTACCATATATTTTTATGATTATTGCCTTTACAAATCAAAAAGGTGGCGTAGGCAAATCAACTGCTGCTGTTCATCTGGCCTATTGGTTTAGTCAACGCCAAAAAACACTAATGGTTGATGCCGATGCCCAACAAAGTAGTTCCGTCTGGGCTAAATCTTTAGGTCTGGTTTACCAAGTCATTCAAGACCCAGAAGAGTTGTTTGAAAAAATTCCTGACTTAGCTATCCAGTATTCAGCCTTGGTGATTGATGCCCCCGGTTCACTTTCTGAAACTACTAAAGCAATACTGGCTCGTTGTGATATTGCTTTAGTTCCCTGCCAACCTTCTGGCTTAGATTTACACAGCAGTCATAAAATTTTGCGTTTTATCAAACACGCGACTGAATTGCGCTCTGGTTATCCAAAAGCTGCTTTATTTTTGAGCCGAGCTACCAAAGGTACAGTGTTAGAGAGAGAAGCCAGAGAAGCTCTTATTGCCACAGGAACCCATCTACTAAAAACTGCTATCTATCAAAAACAGTGTATCGCTGATGCTCCTGGTCAGGGGTGTACTGTATTTCAAATGTCAGGCAAAGCCGCAACCGAAGCCGCAAGTGATTATGAGGCACTTTTTCAAGAAGCCTTGGAGGTGCTGAATGTCAAGTAAAAGGCGGGAACTCAAAGATTTTTTATATGAAAGCACTGAGCCAATAAATGATTCACCACTGCCGACGGCAACGGTAGGTTTATCTGCTATTAGTCTGCCCTCTCAGCAGCCCCGGCGCTATTTTGATCCGCTCAAGATGGAGCAACTCATTCAATCTGTGAAAGAGCATGGCATTTTAGAAAATCTGCTCATTCGACCAATTTTAAGTCAACCAGGGCAGTATGAATTAGTAGCCGGAGAAAGACGCTATCGGGCAGCGCAAGCTGTGGGATTATTAGAAGTTCCTGTTACCATCCGCACATTAACTGATTCTGAAGCTTTTACCATTGCCCTAGTAGAAAATCTCCAACGGGAAGACCTTAATCCAGTAGAAGAAACCGAAGGTATTTTGCAGCTACTGTCACTGCGATTAGAATCAACTCCAAATGAAGTCACAGCCTTGCTTTATCGGATGTTGAATGATGTTTCCCGATTGACTAATAACGTTATTAGTCAACCAGAATCTGAAGTAATTAAGGCGATATTTACTGATTTAGGGCTGATGGGGTGGGAGTCTTTTGTGAGTAATCGTCTACCTTTACTAAAACTACCTATAGATATTTTAGAGGCGCTGCGTTCTGGGAAAATTGAGTACACCAAGGCCAATGCCATTGCACGGGTGAAGAATGAACAGTTACGCCAAAGTTTACTAGCAGAAGCGATCGCTAGTCGGTTATCACTAACTCAAATTAAAGAACGTATCCGTAGTCTGAACGAAACTAAACCTAGCCAAGATACCTCAAATCCTCTCAAACAGCGCATTACATCCATTTTGGGACGAGTGCAAAAAACAAAGGTTTTATCCAATCCCCAAAAGCAAAAACAATTAGAAAAACTGTTATTTCAAATGGAAAATTTACTAGAAGAAGATTGATATTCGCCCGTGAGTAGCATGGGAACAGGAGTGTATATTAAGCCAAAAATGCTTGCTGTCACTGAGTTTGAGTCGTTGCATTAAAATATAACTTTTCCGGTAATAACAATTTTTATCACAGAAAAAAAACCTGAAAGCCTGAATTTACTATGAAAATGAGACATTGAAAAAGGTATAAATTTTATTGTTATCACATGAATCAGTCGTTAACGTATATTTTGCTTTCATTGCTACTCGCACGCAATATTATACGTTCGTAAAATTACTAACTAAAATTAATTTAGGGTATATTTAGGTGTTGTCTAGGGGTTATATATACCCCAAAAAGAGATTAGAGACTTGTATTTATTTCCTTTGACCCCTATGTATAACCTGCTTATAACCTTTATAGGGGTTATATAGGGTCTATATTGCTAAAATAAAATAATTTGGGGTATATGTAGGGGTTACTTATGGGATAAATATACCCTAACGCGAAAATCGAAAATAATTAAACTTTTAGCCCCTATCTAGGGTATATATAGGAGATACTTAGGGTATTTTTGTGCCACCCTTTTTTGTATCCCACTTGACCCCCATGCCCAACATTCACGCCTTGCAAAAAATCTTTCCAGCAGGATTCGATAATGGTTACGGTAGTCTGAAACTTTTCGTCGATGGATTTGAAGTCGTTCGTATCCCCAGCTATATTTCTACAGCCGAGATGGAAGATGTCCCAGGAAGAATCGTTTTAGATGGTGCAGCTTACACAGTGGGAGAATCTGCTTTTCGTACAGGTTATCATTTTGACCGCAACACGGACCACAACGAAAACAAAATTAAAAATGCACTGTTGATGTTATTTGGTGGATTAGCACATTTGCCACATCGTAAAGCTTGGCATTTAAAATTAGTCGTCAGCTTACATGACATAGGACTTGCAAAAGATTTAAAACAAGCGCTCAACGGAGAATATCAACCAATACTTGCGGGCAAAAAATCAGATGTCACCCTAGAAATAATTAAAGTTGTCCCAGAGGGAATGGGTGCATTGTTTGGGCATCAACTTCCACCCAAGCTCACTGTCCTAGATTTTGGGAATGGAACCACACTTTATTCTCGTTACAACCAAGGAAAGCGAGAAGTTCACACTCCCTACCCCGCAGGTGTAGAAGTTCTCATCGAAGACATTGCCGAAAAAATGAAACGTCTCAACGGAGGGAAAATCGGCAACACCTCCCAGATTCGATTTTGTTTGGAAAGGGGACATACCAAGTACAGTCGTGACATTGACATCAAAGATATCTACACCAGTTGTTTGAAAGATTGGTATGAAAAATTCTTAAAGAAACCCGTAAGCTTGACACTAGATGCCAAGCACCAAGGGGATGAAATTTGGGCAATTGGTGGTGGCTGTTTGTTACCTGGATTTAAGAAGCTATTGGAGAAGAACGGGTTTAAAATTCTGGACAATCCCGTAGAAGCTAATGCCTGTGGATTGCTAGAGATGGCAAAAGCCATGATCAACAAAAATCTGTAGTCATGCTGATTGACCGCCCCTGATTTGAGCTTGAGGGGTAATAATGCGCGAATTTATCAACCAATTTGAATGGGAACGAAGCCAATGACACCGGAAAAAGTTCGGATTAAAGATAGCTACCGAGAACGTATATTTGCCGAATCACAGCAACTAGATAAAAGTTATTTAGAGACGCTTTACTTTATTATTGATTGCTATTTTGCTTTTAAAAAGGGTGCATTCCCCATGCAACAAATAGTTACACATACCCCAGCTTTCACTCCGATTGCTACAAACCCAAGCCAACAAGACCAGCCCCCTTCAACTCCATCATTACCAGAAAATCCCAAAGATGCTGATGGCGAAACATTTACCCTTGATTTTGATTTGTAACTATTAAGCTGTTACGCATTTGCTTTTTTTGCCCCAAAGCCTTACTAGAAGGACTCTATGTGACTTGAACCATAATTTGAGCCAAATTGTGAACCATAACATGAGCCATAAGTAACGCCAAATTAAGCTTTTCGAGCAATAGCAATATAAAACTTTGTAGGCAGGGGGCTTTCTAGCAGGGAGCATGGGGAGGAAAAGTCGTTTTGATTTGGTAAAATTGGATAGCGAACGCGAGTGCGTCCCGGAGGGAACTAGCGCTGCTGCAAGCAGTTCATCTTTTTTGTGGAGTTCTCTTAGCTGCGTCACAGCTGAGAAATACTAGCGATTTATCCTAATTCCTCAAAAACAATATCCTCATAAACCGACTCAATGGGAAAACTTAAATCAATACTTCGTAGCTCGATATTATCCCCCGACTGATAATTAAAAATTTCCCAATTACCGCGCTCATTTTTGCGGTATAAATCAATCGCTATTTTCTCAGCATCAACCAAAACATAATCTTGCAAACTAGGATTGCGACGATACAGTCTAAATTTATCCCCTCGGTCATAACTGGCTGTACTGGGAGATAAAACCTCGATAATTAGACAGGGATATTGAATGGCTTGGATTGCAGTGCGATCACCTCCGGTGGGCGGAACGCCATCGCGCTCGTCGCAAGTAACGCTCACATCAGGATAAACATAATCTTTCGTTTCAACAATATTTACACGACAATCGGAATTAC
>JANMGZ010000165.1:0-3129 GCA_031374905.1 Dolichospermum sp. OTE_70_metabat_362_sub | reverse complement strand
GTATTGTGGAAGGTTTGGATTAGTATGATTTATGAGGGTGTAATTTAGTATTTATTCATCATCCTGTACATCCTCAAATCCTGAGCATCCTGATTCAGACAAAAAATTAAATAAACTGTGTAAATTAGGATATCCAAGATTAGATTATAGTTAGATTTGGTGTTGCGGGATGTTTGGGGTAGAGTGATAATCTATAATATAATTACATTATAATCCTAAAGCTGAAACTATGACCATTGAACAAGCAGTTTTAGAAAACCTGCGAGATTTACCAACCGATAAACAACAAGAAGTTTTAGATTTTATTCAATTTCTCAAACATAAATTACCACCAAACAAACCACGTCCTAGTTTTTACGGTTTATGGAGTGACTTGGATATAAATATTACAGAACAAGATATTACAGAAATTCGCAAGATTGATTTTTATATAGAGGAATTAAAATCATGAAAGATAAAGATCGCCAAATAGTTACAGAATTTCGTAACCGTTTAGAAGCAATAATGCCGATTTTAGATTTACGGGTATTTGGTTCAAGAGCATGGGGTAATGCTACAGAAGAATCAGATTTAGATGTGTTTATTAAAATTGCTGATTTAGATAGATCATGTCGAGAAAAAATAAGTGATTTAGCTTGGGAAATTGGGTTTAAATATGATCTAGTTATTTCTACTTTTGTTGTCACAGAAGCACAAATTATAAACGGTGCTATGGGTGCTAGTCCTTTGATTTCTAAGGTATTAAAAGAGGGTATTTGTATATGATAAATGAGCAATTAAAATTATTAATTGAATACCGTTTATCGGAAATTCAGGAAACATTAAGAGAAGCCAAGATTTTATTAAGCCAGTCTAGATTTTTGTAAATGAAATAGCAGAATATTTAAAATCTTCGATTGAGGATAATTAAACAAATGATTCCCATAATAATAAAATATTTATCATTATTGAGGAGGTTAGAAAATGACATTACAAGAAATAATTAAATCTCTTGATGATTTATCTATAGAAAATAAAACTTCTTTGTTTACTTTACTTGAGTCTCAGTTGTCACAAATAAAAAACAACTAGGCTGACTATAACTGGAAATTTTGTCATAATATAAACATATAGCAACCTAGCTAGATAAAATAATATGTTAACCCTCAATTACCCACATATCGTCAAAAACGATCATCAGTCAGCAAGACTACAGCGTTTACCGAGAATTAGAGTAGCGCAAATTGTTATGGATTATCTTGCTTATGGTTGGTCAGTAGAGGAAATGTGTCGTCAACATCCTTATTTAACATATAGTGAAGCTCATGCTACTATGGGTTATTACTTCGACCACCAAGAAGAGATTGACCAAGAAATTAAACAGGAATGGGAACAAGTACAAGAAAGCATCAAGGAATCAGTACCATCCCCTTTTTACAGCAGAATGAAAGCGAAAGGACTGTTGTAAATGCCTATTGCTTTATATATGGATGTTCATGTACCTCAAGCTATTACATCACAATTGCGTCGTCGTGGTGTAGATGTGTTAACTGCCTTTGATGATGAAACCCAAGAACTTCCTGATGATAAATTATTAGCAAGAGTAACTGAACTTAAACGAGTCCTTTTTACTCAAGATATCCGATTTCGTGTATTAGCTGAAAATTGGCAAATAGAAGGAAAACAATTTTCAGGATTAATTTTCGGACATCAATTAGGTGGCACAATTGGTCAATTTGTTAAAGATTTAGAATTTATTGCTCAGGCTTCTGAAATTGACGAGTGGATGAATGTAGTTGAATATATTCCTTTCAAATAATCTAATATGAACAAAAATATAATTGATTATCACAGTAATCATTAACTTTATTGATAAAAATAGAGCATAAATTGAAATTCAATAATTATTAATAACTGATGATTGGATATAGTTTATTTTACAACTACCTCCAATCACCAATCACCACATTAAGTCAACGCTTCTGCACCACCGACAACTTCCAGAAGTTCCTGGGTAATTGCGGCTTGACGGGCTTTGTTGTAAGACAAAGATAGACTTTTAATCAATTCACCGGCGTTTTCGCTGGCGTTACTCATCGCTGTCATCCGTGCGGCTAATTCACTAGCTGCTGATTCTTGTAAAGCCCGTAATAGCTGATTGCTCAGATATAATGGCAACAAAGAATCCAGAATTTGCACTGGATCTTGTTCAAAAATCATGTCACTAGGTAAAGCTGCAACTGTACTAGCTACCTTTTCTCGTTCCACTTGGAATTGACCACCACGGCTAGTTAAACGGAAAATTTCATCATCCGCTGCTTCTAAACCTTGGGTATCCAAAGGTAAAAGAGTTTGAATTACGGGACGAGAACTAACCAAGGAGACAAATTTTGTATAAACTAGCTCAATCCGATCTACTTTTTCCGAAAGGAATAGAGAAAGTAGTTCGTCAGCAATATTTGTAGCTTCTGCGGCGGTAGGAATTTGTTCTAAACCGCTGTAGGTAGCATCAATAGGCTGATTCCGGCGCTGGAAGTATTGAGTAGCTTTGCGGCCAACCAACACATAAGTATAGTTTACACCTTCAGCTTGGAGTTCCTTCGCACGATTTTCTGCACGGCGGATCACGTTACCGTTGTAACCACCACACAAACCCCGGTCGCCAGAAATTACCAACAAACCTACTGTTTTAACTTCGCGTTTTTTTAGTAGGGGTAAGTTAACATCTTCAAACCGCAGTCTGGTTTGCAAGCCAAATAATACTTGAGCTAAACGGTCTGCAAAGGGACGGGTAGCAATTACCTGTTCTTGAGCGCGACGGACTCTCGCCGCTGCTACAAGCCGCATGGCTTCCGTGATTTTTTTAGTGTTTTTGACCGACTGAATGCGATCGCGTATTGATTTGAGATTAGCCATAATCCGATTTTAGATTTTAGATTTTAGATTTTAGATTCGGAATTTCGGATTTTAGATTAGACTGATATCTAAATATTTGGACAAGTCTATTTAATCCAAAATCCAAAATCCAAAATCCAAAATTGTTACGCTGCTGCTTGGAAGGTCTTTTTGAACTCGGTGAGAGCGGCTTTCAAAGCTACTTCTTCTGCATCACCGAGGGCTTTGCTACCTTGTACGCCTTGGTAATAGGCT
>JANMGZ010000115.1:0-5290 GCA_031374905.1 Dolichospermum sp. OTE_70_metabat_362_sub | reverse complement strand
ACTATTCCTATGTGGTGCAACGAAAACAGGTAAGACGGAAGACGGAAGCGGGAATTTCTTTGTTTTTTGTTTTTCTAATCTTGATCTAAAGCTATTTTCTGTGGTTCTGTTACTATTATTAATCCTGCTAAAATTTGTCTAATTCTTTCTTTCGATAGTGTACCGATTTTCTCAACTAATAAGGCTTTATCTACTGTAAAAATTTGCGATACATTTACTACACTTTGTCTATCAAGATTAGCTTCTCCTAGCTCTAGTAAAACATTACCCATTGCTTTAGCTCGTCTTAAATTAGAAGTTAATGCACAAACTATGACTGTTCTGATTTGAGAACTGTTGAGCAAATCATTTTGGATTACCACATAAGGACGGAGATAAGCTGGTTCTGAACCTATTGGTTCTCCCAAATCAATCCAATAAATATCACCTTGCTTAATTACCATTCTTTTGCTTGTAATTTTCCTTGGTGGTGTCGCATTGCTTCTAATATGATTTGTTCTGATTCATCTAAATCATCTGCATAAGCTTCATTAATACTTTCTACTAATTGGCAATGTTTTTTACGGCGCAAAAATTCTGCCATTGCTATAGCAAATAATTTACTGCGAGGAATTTTCATTTCCTTCGCTAAAGCGTTGACTTCCTCATAAAGCGATTCTTCAATGGAAATAGCTGTTTTGATGCTTGTCATTGAGTTATACCATTTTTCTGACTGAAGGTATAACCTAATTTTACGCTGTTTCTATCATTTTTACAACTAAAACTTGAGAAGTGTTATTGGTAAATTAGCAAAGGATTATTTATTAACTCAGGTTGTTTACAAATTGCATTGGCAGTAATGCGCTTCGCTATCCCTTTTGTTTCCAGCACAAAAAGTTATGAAACAAGTTTTAGTAATGCTTCATTAATAATTGTTTGATATCCAACTCCCTGTTTTTCTGCTTCAGATTTTGCCCAAGTAATCACTTGAGGATGTAATCTAATAGAAACTGATTGATATTTTTCTGTTTCACTTTTAGCTGGTCTTCCTCGTCGAGTGTAATTGATTCCAAACTGTTCTTGAATAGCTTGTTGGGCAGCTATTACTTCTGATGGAGTAATTCTTCTAGCATGAGCAAAAGGAAATTCATCATTCTTCTTCATATTGTTGACGCTCCCATTTTGTTGCAGGTCTAGCACTGATAATTCTAATTGTCTCGTTTCTCATTGTATAAACAACAACTAATAACCGATTGTTATACGATTCTCCAATAATCCATTCTCTTTCTTCTTCTATGGAATGTCCCGGATCTGGTGCAATTAAGGCTAATGGATCAGTCCACACAGTTGCAGCTTCTTCAAAAGAAACTTTGTGTTTTTGCTGATTACGATGTTGTTTGTTTGCATCCCATTCAAATTTCATATTTTTAGTATATACTAAAAATATAAAGTTAAAAATTAAGTTTTTTATACAAAAGCGATACTTACGGTAAGCTACCGCTAACGCACATTAAAAAAAGGCGATCGCATTCTCCATAATTACAGAAAAGCGATCGCACACTACAGTTATATCAGTCCACTGACTAAGCTCGATTCACGGACTGATTAATCCCTCTTGCTAATCTTTGTTGAGAAGGATTAATGAACTGAAGATTACCTATCGTAATAGTATTGTTAGAATTGGAGAAACTAACATCAATAACTCCTTCATGATAAAACCAACCAGGATTAAATAAAGACTTTTGGCTACCATCTTCACCCCACTGATCATTCAGAATATCTGAACTAGTAGCAAGACCGTTCACTTCTAATCCACTTCTTAGCATTCCGGTGAAAGTGTCTACTACAGCATTATGGAAATCTCCCTGAATAGCTAAAGTCAAATCATTTATGTTTCGACCTAATGTAGCATAGTTTCTGAAATCAACGATGTAAGACCTGTGAGCCGTAGCAGCATGGGTATTATCTCCTGCAACACCACCTACAACACCAGCAACAGCTTTATCAGCAGTAACTAAAGCTATAGAGTTTGTCGCAATAGTTTTAATATCGGGTAACTCATCTTCCCCCCAATTGCCATCATTATCAAAATCGTAACCCTCTGCATCTGCGGCAGGATCAAGAGATACAAAACCTGCTATTTTTCCGTAGTTTTCAGCAACTTTGGTTAGAAGTAAAGAACCAAGACTATGCCCATAGAAGTACAGATTATTAGCATTAGTTAATCCAAGATTACGCAAAGCTTGAGCTACATCATTTGCAACCGCCCCAATTCTTCTTCCAGCAGTTCTTGGTGGATTTTCAGTATCAGCAGATGCATTCCGCCAATCGAGGAACAAGACTTGAGCATTAGCGAATACACCTGCTGCTGTTTTTGCTAGTTGTTCTAGATTTCCTACACCATTGCTGGACTGACTGACCCGTCCATGAGCAACAACAATAGTAGTTTTATTTGGGTCAATCTGCCAAAAATTTGTTTTACCACCGGCATTATACTTACTCAAATCCCAACCATAGGATGTTCCATTTACAGTTGTTGAACCCTTAAAGCTGGTGTTGACTTCAAAACTTAATTTTGCACCACTGCTACGTTCATAGTAATCAACCACAACATTGAAAGTACCACCGTTACCTGCATCAAAAACACCTGTATTAGTAGTATTTTGATCAACAAGTTTATTAATTACGGTGCTACCGTTGATAGTAACGCGAACTCCATCATCAGAAGTAGACTAGTATGTTAATTCTGTGTATTTTTGGAGGGATTGTCCAGAAAATTATTGGTGTTACCGTAGTTTATCCCGAAAACATCTGTTCCAGGCACTTTCTCATAAAAATAAGGCGACACATTTTGTGCATGAAGTCTTATGGGATAAGGGATTCAGAATTAACACACTAGAAGTAGACTGAATTTGATGACGACCAGCAGCAAAATAGCGTTGAGTTGTTACCCTAACTGAAAAATTGTCAGCATTTACTCCTGCACCTGGTGAACCAAGTCCCCAGTCACGGGAGAAGCTTTGACTTCCACTACCCAAATCTTGAACAAGTACGGGAGAACCTGTACGATCAAGATTATTGAAAAACTCAGCTTTCCAGTTTCCACTAGGCACATTCGGGAAAGCAGAATTTGCACTAATGTTGTAACTGCCAGTTACTCCATTATTATAGCTAGTGGCTCTTGCAATATAAGAAATACCTGCTTGTGCTGTAAAGGTAATTTGAGAGTTGTAAGTACCATTCGAGTCGTCATTGTAATTAATTACTTGTCCTGTACTTTCATTAACAAGCTGTAAGTACGTATCAAACGAAGAAGTCATGTCCAGACGTACTTGTTGACCTGCGCTAACTCCTGTTAAACGGTAGTCATCTGAATATCTGCCACTGAGGGTTGGATTATTGCGATCGCTTGTACTCAGTTGTCCACTTAGAGTTTGATTAGCAGCTAAATTGACTACAGATGGTGGGAGTAATCTGCTATTAAAACTTAAATTTGCGCCACCAGTACGTTCATAATAGTCAACAATGACATTGAAAGTACCACCATTACCTGCATCAAATACGCCAGTATTAGTACCTGTAGCTTGGTCAACTAGACGATCAATAATAGTCTGACCTGCAATATTGACCTTCACACCATCATCAGAAGTAGTCTGAATTTCATGACGACCAGGAGCAAAATAGCGTTGAGTTGTCACCCTAGCTGAAAAATTGTCAGGGTTCACCCCAAATCCCGGTGAGCCATTACCCCAGTTCCGTGAGAAGTTTTGACTACCATTCCCCCAATCTTGAGCAAGTACGGGTGAGCCTGTACGATTAATGTTATTGAAAAACTCAGCTTTCCAGTTTCCACTTGTAATACTAGGAGGATCAGCTTCAAACCATCTCTGACCAAACTTGAGATTATCGTTCTGAGCTACTCCAGGTACTACAATATAGTCTGTTTCACTACCTAGATAGCCAGATCCCGCAGGGGTAACACCATTACTATATTTAGCAGTAGAGAAAGTTCTAGGAGTACCATTATCTCTATCTACATACTCCTCTACCCAAACCTTACCGTTATCCCAGGTTTTATAATCATCATATTCGGTAACGTTAGTGATGTAGTATGCGCCCCTAGTCCAATTCTCGTTATAAGATGAGGGGTCGAAATAATTCTGACCTTGTTGATATGTACCTACTGGTGCAATAACAGATCCTCTATAGCTATCGGCTGATAAGTAGTTACTGCCATTAAAATTGTACCAAAACCAATATTGCTTGAGATCGGCTTTTTCAATAGCTACAGCTTGTCCATTAACATCAAAAACACCATGATCATCTTCAACTTTCAGTGATAATAATTCCCCAGCACTAATACTTTGCCCCCTTACCAACCGCGAAAAAATATCTCCTTCATCCCCAGCAGCATCTTGTACATTAATTTGACTATCTAAATAATGCCCAAACTCCTCTACTAAAACCCCTGTAACTGCCCCAACATTATCCTTATTAGCCCCTACAAATTCCTGAGATAGATAAATAGTATTATTTGCCTTCGCATACGCTCCATTGAAGTTTTGACCAGATACTAATTCTATATGCGGTGTATTGGTAAAATTATTTTGCGCCCAATTTGTCAATATTTGATTAGCCGAGTCCTGATTATAATCTTGACCAAAAGCAGTCCCCATAATGTAATCTCTTTGAGAATTACCGCTGAGTCCACTTAGGATATATTTAGTTGCATTAATTGCCTGAACAACCGTATCAATAAACGGGACAGGTAACTGAGCAGAATTATCAGGATTGCTATAGAAAGGATCTTGATAATTGCTCAAACCTTGAGGGTTGTAGGGGGGGGGTAGATATGAACACCGATTGTGGAGAGTCTTAGGATAGCTCAAACATAGATGCCTTCTCATGTAAAGATTAGTGGTCTTGTGATCTTTCATTCTATGCGAGTCAGTATAGCATCCTGTATACTTTATTTTAAAGAGTTAGTGAATTTTATTTATTTAGTAACCGTATATTTATGCGTGCCAGCAGAAAATTTATCAGATTATCTCCGCTTTTAAAGCTGTTATCAGATTGATACAAGATGAATAAAATCAGCCATAACCTTGATGATTGCTGCTTTATGGGTAGTTCTAAGTGTAATCGTGACTTCTCAGTAATTTAGCGGAATTTATGTGAATTTTTGATAAAGTTGTCAGAATCAGGATTTACAGGATTAAAGGATTTACAAGATTTTTCACAGCTAATTCTATGATATGGACAACACAACGGTAATCTAATAACTCAAGTTGCTAGTTATCTAGTTGAGGCT
>JANMGZ010000099.1:0-1773 GCA_031374905.1 Dolichospermum sp. OTE_70_metabat_362_sub | reverse complement strand
TTAATTCTGGTAAATTAAAGTGCATAAAATTGGATTTGCTTAAGAAGTTGTATTCAATATTTTAACGGTCATAAATTCATAAGATTACCACATAGCATTAAGTTTAGATAAAATTATTTTAGATAGATATTGGGGTAGAGGCGAAAAATGCAAAAATATTTAAAAGTGTTGAGATTATTTTGAACTGCGGCAATTGCGGTGGAAATGGAATATCGTATTAATTTCATTATTTCTGCTTTCAGTAGCTTAGGTAATTTAGTGGGGAGCATCCACTTTTGGCAGAAACATCCATCAAACAGCAAGTAAACCATTAAGATAAGCACAACGAACAGAGAGGATGTGATGCTCATAGTATTTGTTGCACTCTTTTTATCTCTTCTTCCATTCTCCCATATTTTGTATATCTTCCAAAAGTGGATGCTCCCTAGTTTTACCTCTAGGATTATAATGTAATTATATTATAGATTATGACTTTTTGTCTGAATCAGGATGTACAGGATATTTTATTAATATTCATCTACATTTTCTGAAATTGCGCTAATTCAAATATTCCAGAATATCAAAAACAAATCTCATCCTGTTAATCCTTTAATCCTGGATATCCTGATTCTGACAGTTAAATATTAATAAAAAACGGTGCGTTACATTTCATTAAATTACTCTGCCCAATTTTCTAACGAGAGTTTAGGAATGCGAGAAAATTCGCGGATATTGTTAGTAACTAGAGTAACATCTAAACTCATTGCATGAGCAGCAATCAGCATATCCATTGGTCCAATTACAAGCCCTTTACTTTCTAAATTACTTCTAATACATCCATAAATTACGGCTGCATTTTGACTAAATTCAATAATTTCTAAAGAAAGTAAAAACTGCATAAGGGCATTTTTATTTTTCTCTTGTTGCTGACTTTTATAAACACCATATTCTAATTCAGCAACGGTAATGGAAGAAATGCCAATATCAGAAATTGACAAAGTTTTAAATCGTGCTATAACTTTTTCTGGCTTTTGCTTAATCAGATAAATACAGATATTGGTATCGAGAAGATATTGCATTTAAAAATCCTCTCTCTTATCAATAGGAAGTTGATCTCTAGTGATCATAAAATCATCAGAAAATTGGTCTAAACTATCAATTAGAGTTTGCCAAGGATTATCTTTACTAATCAGAATAATTGCATTACCAATTTTTTTTATATAAACTTCTGTACCCGTTATTTGAAAATCTGGGGGTAATATCACCGTTTGATGAGTACCATCACTGCTAAGTTTAGCTGTGTTCATGATATATTTCCTCTAATTCATGTTAGTAGCTGATGCTTTAATTGTAGCTAAGAATTGTCTGAATCAGGATGTCCAGGATTTGAGGATGTACAGAATGTTTTTTAATATTCATCTACATTTTCAGAAATTGCATTTTGTCTGAATCAGGATTTTTAGGATTTGAGGATGTACAGGATGTTTTATTAATATTCATCTGCATTTTCAGAAATTGCATTTTGTCTGATAGCGTAGCGTGGCGCAAGCCATATCAGGATGTCCAGGATTTTAGGATGTACAGGATGTTTTATTAATATTTATCTACATTTTCTGAAATTGCATTTTGTCTGATAGCGTAGCGTGGCGCAAGCTAGTGTGTTAATTCTGTGAATCCTTTACCCATAAGACTTCATGCAGGTTCTGTGTCAGAAATATTCGCGGATTTAAGGTTTCGTCTTTGGGAGAGCATGGAAGAACCAAAAATAGATTCAGTCCAAGAAATAACATCTAT
>JANMGZ010000085.1:0-2447 GCA_031374905.1 Dolichospermum sp. OTE_70_metabat_362_sub | reverse complement strand
TTAATTATATACAGTTATCACGGTTTAAATATTGGGAAAATTTTCTGAATTATATCGATCATACAAATAATCAAACTGAGTCAAAAACCCATATATTTCCTTTACTTGAGTCCAGTAATGTTCAGGATAATGCAAAAATTGTTATCAAACAAGCTAGAAATGAGGTTAGAGAAGCTTTAGGTAATAATATTCCTGAATTTAAACCTTCAGAGTATGCAACTAGGGTTAAAAATGCAGTTAAATACGAAGACTGGAATGAACCAAAATGGACAGAATTCTGGGTTGGTGAAATTGCCAGAGCTATAGATATTAATCCAAATATAAATACTCCTAATACACTTGGCACAATAAATCAATATTTAAAAAATAAGGGATTAAAGATTATCTTTTTGTTTGATGGATTAGAAGATATATTTCAGGAAATCGGTTCTAGTAATCAAGAGAAGATTGCTTTAAGAGCTTTAATTGATGATTTACCAAAGAAATTATCAGAAATTAGGCAATCTCATCTTGGTGTAATAATTTTCTTACGTCGTGATTTTATCAGATATACAATTACTCAAAATTCAAGTCAGTTTGAAAGCTTTTACCGTGCTTATGATTTATATTGGAATCAAGATTCTTTTCTCAGATTAGTGTATTGGATTTGTAACGAATCTAAAGTAATAGCTGCAAAAAAAGATAGTATTTACAGTCTAACTAAAGAGAATATCATAGATGAATTAGAGCAACTATGGGGTAAAACACTGGGAACAGATAAGGCTAAAGAAGCCTACACAACTTCTTGGGTATTTGCAGCTTTAACAGATTTTAAAGGTAGACTTCAAGCGAGAGATATTGTCCGGTTTTTGTATAATGCAGCGGATATTACAGTAAATAGAGCTAAAGAAGTACAATTTGAAAAATGGTCTACAAGCCGACTTTTACCTCCTCCAGCAATTCGTCGCGCCCTGAAACCATGTAGTGAAGAAAAAGTAAGAGAAGCTAAAGAAGAATATCCAGCTTTCAAAACATGGGTAGAAGATACACTTCCTAAATATCCTGCGACTCAAAAGATAATTCCCTTTGCTGTAGAAGAGTTTGCTATGGATCAAAAAACAGTAACATTATTAGAAGAGATGGGAGTGATTTATGAATATAAACAAAAAGATGAAGTAAAGCGATTTTATATGCCTGAGATTTTCCGAGAAGGTTTAGGTTTTTCAGGTAAAGGTGCGCGACCTAAAATAGTAGCGTTAAAGCGTAGGGTGCTAGGAAAAGGGATTTTGTAATTATCTTTTTTTGAATTTCGCTAATCTTCAATCTTGATTTAACTCAACTGATTACGAAACTTACTCACACTAATACTCAACAACACCACAGCAAAACCAAGTAATGCTAAAACATGAATCCATAGCACATCTAAACCAACTCCTTTGAGTAAAATACCCCGCACAATGGTAATATAATGATGCAAATGATTTAGTAACCCACATTCCGCAGATGTGACCCAGATAATTTATATTTTGGAAAAATCCCAGCCAGAAAAATTTTATTTACCTAATTTTTCTGGTTGACTTTAACTTTATCTGCCAAAAAATAGCCTGAAAAGATTATCTGGTAATCATTTCAGGCTTTGCAATTTTACAATTCATAATTATTTAATCTGCTTCAATATCTGCGGAATGTGGGATCAAAATCAAAAATTATCCTATTTATGCCAAAGTAGTCGGTTTTAACCGACTTTAGCTTTTAGACAGGGAATTTATTCTCTGGCTGGCTTGAAGGGACATCAATTTAGGTTAAGTTAACACCAATAAGCTCTTGCTTTACCCCTATCCACAGAATCAAATGAATAAGCCGTGTTAAGTATACCTGACGAATTATGCAAAAATGGTTATCAATTATCGGTATCGGTGAAGATGGTTTAGCAGCTTTAAGTCCCCTAGCTGTTTCCTGCTTAGGTAAAGCTAAAATTATCTTTGGTGGGGAACGTCATCTTTCTATGCTCTCCCCTGACGACAACCGCGAAAAAATTCCCTGGAAATCACCTTTTCAAGCTTCCATAGCAGAAATTATCAGTCATCGTGGTCAAGCAATTTGCGTGTTAGCTAGTGGCGACCCTCTCTGTTATGGTGTGGGTACAACTATTCTCAAAGATATTCCTATTTCGGAAATTACGATTATTCCTGCACCTTCGGCTTTTAGTCTGGCTTGTTCTCGACTAGGATGGTCTTTAATGGAGGTGGAAACTTTAAGTTTATGTGGTCGTCCGGCTTCTTTGCTGCAATCTTATATTTATCCCAGTGCGAAATTATTGATTTTGAGTGAGGGAAAAAATACTCCGGCCGCTGTGGCAGAAATTTTAATAAATCGCGGTTATGGTAATAGTCAAATTACTGTTTTAGAAAAATTGGGTAATATTAATGAAAATCTTATAACAGATATTGCTACTAACTGGCAAGAAG
>JANMGZ010000081.1:0-2203 GCA_031374905.1 Dolichospermum sp. OTE_70_metabat_362_sub | reverse complement strand
AGTAATTCTATAATACCTTGTCTTTCACTATCATTGCTAACTTCTGTCTTGGTTCTTGCCATTAATGTTTTCACCAATTCCTGTGATTGGTTTTCTTTACTGACAATTAATTCAATTAATCCCATCCCTATTGACCCTGATGGTATTTCATCTAAATAAATTCGTTTGATTCGACCACTATTGACTAATTCTTGTTGGTAATTAGTTAATTTTTCTACATCTAAACTCCGTTTAGCAAATAAAGCTACGGCTTGCCAATCTTGTTCTGGTTTGTATTGATTGAGATAAATATTTATCTCTGTAATTAATTCCCAGTAAAATTCTGGTTTATTTTGAAATTGGACTTCGACAAAATAGATAGGTTTTTCTTCACTATTTGGCATAAATATCCCATCAAATCGAAAGGCTTTTTCTTTGACTTCTACAGAAGTAAATTGATAACCTTCTGCATTTTCTGGGGGTTGTCCCAATAGTTCAAATAATAGGGTATGGAAGGTGAGGAATATTTGGTAGAATATGGTATCTGTGTGCATTATTGATGATTTAATTCTGAGTTAGTAGCTTCTGCTAAATGTTTAATTAGTGTAGACTGTGGTAAAGGTCCATGCAAATGATGCCAAGGTAAAATTTGCTCAGTTGACCAATTGCTATGAACATAAAAATCTAAGTCAGGAATTTGTCCTTTTAGTTGTTTAAAAGCCCGTTTGTAACTTCCTAAAGAGTCACCAAAATCACGGGTTAATTCTAATAATGGAGAAAGCCGGCGATCGCCTCTCGACAACAAAGCCTGTATAATTGACCAATTATAACTTTCTGGTCTAAACTCTATCCCCTGGGGTTTTATTTGCTTTTGCAATAACTGCAACCGCTTTTGGGCTTGCTTATTGACCCCAAACCATTGAAATGGTGTATGGGACTTAGGGACAAACGTACTACATCCTAGTGTTAATCTTAACCCAGGTGCAGCTTTTTTCACACTTTCCATCATTTTTACAGTTGCGTCCACATCTTCGGCTTCTTCTCCAGGAATTCCCACCATTCCATAGAGTTTTAAACTAGATAAACCACCAGCTTTTGCATTGATAGCTGCTTGGATAATTTCATCATTATCTAATTTTTTATTGACAATTTTCCGAACTTTTTCTGAACCACTTTCCACCGCAATTGTCAATGATCTTGTATCTCGTTTCGCCAAAGTTTCCGCTAATTTAACTGTAACTGTATTGGTTCTCACAGAAGCTACACTCAACCGCACATCATCATATTTTGGCTGACTAATATAATCTAATAATTCGGTAAATTCTGGATGTTGAGTAACAGAAGCCCCCAATAAACCCAAACGATTAGTAACTTTTAAACCCCGTTCAATTCCGGGAATTAAAGAATTTTCTAAACTCGCAGTTCTAAAAGGCAAAGTTAAATAACTTGCTAAACAAAAGCGGCACATTTCTGGACAACTCCGCACCACTTCCACCATATAAATATTTTCCCAAGCGGCTTTTTCTGTCACGACAGTAGAAGCAGAAAGAGTATTTCCTCGATAAGTTTGCTTTTGAATAATTGGCGGAATTTCCCCAGAAATCGGATTAATTGATTTTATTTCTCCATTTGGCGTGACATATTCTATTACATATAAACTAGGAATATAAATTCCTGGAATTTGGGCTAATGTTTTTAATTGAGTTTCTCTATCAGCTTTTCTAACTTTTTTATAAGTATCTATAAAATCACCAAGCAGATTTTCACCATCTCCTAATAAAATCACATCAAAAAATTCAGCATAAGGCTCAGGGTTAGCTGTTAAAACTGGTCCACCACCGAAAATTAGCGGATGATTTTGATTGCGAGAATTAGCCCGAATGGGAATTTCTAAAGATTCCAAAAGATTAAAAATATTCACATAGTCTAATTCCCAAGACATCGAAAAACCTAATAATTCTGGATGTCTAGGAAGTTGTTCCCGAATATCAGTAAATAAGCGGCTTACTTGCAAATCATCACGCATAACCAAAGTTGCCCATACCACCTGATAACCCAGGCTAGTTATCCCCACGGTGTACTCATTGGGAAAGGCGAAAATTACCGGAATAGCGTCGTCGTTAGGGGTTGCAGGAGTAAAGAGGAGACGTTCTAAGTCAAATACAGATGAGGTCACAGCTTTTTTAGTAAAGTTATCTATATTTAATTTTAAGCCATAGAATAA
>JANMGZ010000039.1:0-16923 GCA_031374905.1 Dolichospermum sp. OTE_70_metabat_362_sub | reverse complement strand
AGCACCCATAAAGTTTGCACCATCAAAATTTGCCCCTCGCAAGTCCGCACCACTGAGGTTAGCGCGACTTAAATCTACATCTTTGAGGTTTGCACTACATAGGTTAGCACGGCTAAGATTTGCACCACTTAGATAAGTTTCCCCTAAATTGGCGGCAGTAAAATCGGCATCTCTTAAATCTGCACCAATGAAATAAGCACGATTAAGGTTAGCATAGCTGAAATTTGCCCCACACAAACTAGCGCGGCTGAGATCAGCTTCGGTCATATCTGCGTAACTAAGATTTATTTGTAACAGACTTGCCCCCCGAAGATGAGCGCCACTTAAAAATTGACCAACTAAACTGCGGAAATTTTCACCCTTTAAGCAATTACTATAATGAATAATATTTTGTAATTGGTAGGTGAAATTATTGCCTTCCGGTTGGCCTGAAGGATAAAAAATTATATGCTCTTTGAGTACCTCATCTTCTTGAGCATAACGCTGAATAGCTAAAAGTAAAATCATCACATTTAATCCAGCGTAAATATCTACTTGACGCTGACCTAGTTGATAAATACCAACATTTTGTAATTCTCGCAGCTTAGTTTGGGGTAATGTTTCTTCAGCAGGATCAATAAATTTGCCTTGACACCAACTAGCATAAAAATTCTCTAACCGGCTATATAGTTGTACCCAACGGAAATTGGGAATAGCAATCATTAAACCCATTGAATATTCAACTATTTCTTTGGTGAGAATACCAAAACCTAGCAAATCATAAATTTGCCAATTCATCTCCGCTTCATTGGTAATTAATTCTTTACCAGATTCTGTATTATAATACTGTGTCCAGGCAGTTAGACTTAATTTCAAAGTGTCAGCAAAGAAAAATTCACTAAAGCTTTGATGGTGAAATTCTACCCGATTTTCCGATTCATGATCAGGATAAATATAAAAATCTGCCAAAGGAGTTTTGAAAACTTCATTATCACTTGTTCTTACTTCATCTTGTAACCGAGATTGAAGCATTGATAGTGGAGAAAATTCTCCACCTAGTTGAGTTACAGAAACAGCCGCTTCTGTGAGAATATCTTTTAAATTTGGTAATTGATCCTGAAAATCAGGTGATGATTTGGAAATTAACCAATTTATTGCTTCTTGATAAATTAAAGCTGTAGCCGTTTTAGAATTATCTGTTATTAGATTATCAATTACCAGTTGATCATCTCGATACATTCCTGCCAAAAAGTAAAGTAATAGCGGTTCACAAATTAATTTTTGAATAATTGCCGGGCATTTTTGATTGGTTAGAAACTGCTGTAAGTCTGTATTTTTCCCGCGATTATCTGCTAAGGATTGCCATTTTTCTAACCATTTTTCTTGTTGTTGTTGATCTAAAGGCAGAATTTCTATTCTTTCTAAATTTGTGGGTAAATTAGAGATAACTGATAAAGGGATTATATTACTGGTAATTAATACTCTATGTCCCATTTTGTCGTCATTTTTACATTGTTTCTGAAATTCGGCAACTTGCTGAATAAAGATTTCTAGATTGTGATTATTTCTAGTCGCAATTGGTAATTCATCCCAACTATCAAAGATCAAAACAAAGCGGTTATTTTTATTTTTTAGCCAATTATCATCACTACGAATAAAGTCAATATCTAAATTTGCAGTTAATGTCTCTTCCAATCTAGATAATAAAACTTTAATATCTTTGACATTAATTAAAATTGGTGTCCAGAAAGGATGTAAATGTTGTCTAATCCAATCTGCAAATATTTTGCAAAAAACACTTTTACCTCTGCCTGTTTTTCCTTGAATAAATATAACTTTTTCCAAGTTGTTTTCAGTCAAGATATTTTTCTTTACCCATGCTTCTAAATCACAAGATTCAGTATTGATATTTATTTGTCCATATTGATCTACGAGTTTAGCTTTCAGGGGAATATAAATATCCTTAAATGAGTAATTTTGAGCAAAAACCTGATCTAATGCTTGAATAGCAATGTGATTTGTTAAATATTTTTGAATGTTCTGAATATGATGGTGTTCTTTTTCCCATTTATCTCGACAATTTTCGATAACTGTCGGGATCTCATCACCTAAATCTAGCCAAGATTTAATAATATATAAGTTAGTATTAACCGCAATTCTTTTTGCTAAAAGTCTGGCTGGATATTTACTAAGATGTGGGGATGTTAACCTGGTGGATAATAGGCTATTAAATGCTACTGCTAATTCAGATTCAGGAAAACATTCAATTGTCTGAATAGCATTTTTTTCATCTAATTCAATATTAGTGATAGTTTCTAAGATTTTTCTTAATTCTTCATTTTCATCTGGGTTATCATAATTCAGGGAAGGATATAAAGATAAAATATCGCGGATACTTTCTAAATAAGCAGCTTGACTAATAATAGAGATGTATTCTTCTAAAGTGGGTGATTCTTGCGAAATCTCTCGATAAGATTTAAGTAAAGCTACTCCTAGAGATAAAAATGATAATTCTCCATTTATTATCTGAGTTAAAGGTAAACATAATACATCTAAGAAAGAAGATGAATTTTGCAATAACAGTTGCAAAACTTCTAAATTAGCATCTTGTGCGGAAATGGCTGTAACTGCTGCTAAAACTGCTTTACCAATTTCGTCGGTCGTATTTATCCTTTCTGTTACGGAGAAAGATTGACGAAACTGATACCAAATATCTGATAGAGATTTTTTCATTTTTGATCACTACCCTAACTACTTAACAATCTAATTTCTAGGGTAACAGTGATAACTGATGAATATGGCTATATATAGAATCTTTGCAAGAAAAATTTACACCATCAATCTATATTAGCCGTATAATTACGGTATTATACAGTAGGATTACGGTTAATCAAAATACCTCTGATTCCGGCTGCTTTAGCACCTTGATAGTCATCTTTCATACTATCACCGATATGCCATGCGTCTTCAGGTAAGCATTTATGTTTGTTTAAAGCGATTTTAAAAATTTCTGGATCTGGTTTAGCAGCACGGACTTGAGTAGAAATGGTGACAGAAGTAAAATATTCTTTAAGTCCCAAACCTTGCAATACTAAATACAAACGAGAATCAAAATTAGATAATACTCCTAATTCAACGCCTAAGCGTCGCCAATTCATTAAAGCCAAAGTAACATCAGGATAAACATACCAAGGTTCGGGAGTACCAAAGTGAATATAAAGTTCGGTAAAAAAAGCGGTAAAATCGGAAAATTCTGGGAGAACACCCGCACCTTCAAAGGTATTCAAAGCAATAATCCGCCACCAATCATATTCATGTTGGGGAATATCTTTAATATCTGCATCCAGAAATATCGGTGGTGGTGCTGCTTTAAAGCTTTTCATAAAGTTTTCATCTAAAATTTGGGCGGAAACTTTTACACCAAAATCCTGAGCGATTTGTCGGTAAATTTCACCCACACTATTTTTAACACCAAATAATGTACCTACGGCATCAACAAAAATAACTTTAGGTTTTTTCATAATAATTGATACTCTATTTCTCAGTAGTTAGTAAATACATAGCAATGATATCTGAATTTGTCCAGTTTACCGTTTTAGATCCCCGACTTCTTAGAGAAGTCGGGGATCTTTATTTTGGAATTACCGAGAAATGGCTTCTATTATAGGGCTAACCAACCAATTAAAACCGACTTTCAATTGATGATTTAGAGTTGGTAAACGATACAAATAAGCCAGCCGACGGGCTAAGTATGCAAAAGAACCGTCTAATTGCACACCTAAACCTGTGAGGGTGGCGTTATCTATTCCCAAAGCCATCATTTCCCCTAATGGTTGATAGCGGAAGGGGAGGAGGGGACGATTAGTGATTGAAGCCCAGATGTTCCAAGCGGTATAATCAGCTTGTTGAAAAGCAACTTGGGCGGTTGCGGGGACTTGTTTTCCTTCTGCGTCGAGACAGTCGGCTAAATCTCCTAAGGCGAAGATTTCGGGATGTTCTACAGCTTGTAGTTGCGCTGTGGTGGTAATTTGTCCGCGCTGATTTTGCTTGAGGGGTAAGGCTGTGACAACTGGAGAAACTTTTGTTCCTACTGTCCAAATTACTAAGTCTACGGGAATAGTGTCTACTTGATTTTTATACTCTAGGGAGATGCTATCTTGATTAATTGCTGCTACTTTGGTTTCTAAGTCAATAAATACGCCTTTGCTATCTAAGGCTTTTTTGGCGGCTTCACGGTTAAATTCTGGGGAAGTTCGTAAAATTTGATCGCTAAGTTCAATCAGGCGAAAACGTCCCTTTTCACCGATTCTATCTGCTAGTTTACAAGCTAATTCTACCCCACTGTAACCTGCACCAACGATGGCGACACGGATTTTTTCAGGATTTGTTGTTTCGAGAATTCGTAGCCGTTCTTCTAATTTGTAAGCATCAGTAATGGTACGGAAAGGATAAGCGTGAGTAGCAGCACCGGGAACTAAGTCTAGCGGTGTTTCTCCACCTAAGGCTAAGACTAAGTGATTGTATGTCAGTTCTGATTTATCTGCTAATTCGACTGTTTGTTTAGTGATATCTATGGCGGAAACAGCGGCTTGGTGAAACTGGATTCCTGTTCCTTGAAGTAATTCTGAGTAAGGTGGGGCGATTTCCCAGGTTTGGAGTTCTCGGGTGAGGAGTTCGTAAAGCAGGGGAGAAAAGACAAAGCGATCGCTCTGATCGACTAAGATAATCTCAGGTTTGGGTGTAGATTCCCAGGGTAGTTGGCTTAAACGCAGGGCGGTGTAAAGTCCACCAAAGCCACCGCCAAGTATACAAATTTTTGTAGTTGGTTGAGTCATAATTGTTTGAACAGCTAAATTCCAGTCAGATATTTATTTTAGTGTAATGACTTATGATCTCGCAGGGGACGAATAGTAATTTCATCTTTGATAATCAATATTGATTAATCTAAATTCTATTAAATTTAAACTGAAAGCTACATCGTCCCTAGTACGAATTCTCCTTCATTAACAGAGTCATTTATTGATATATTGTAAACTAAACCTGTTTGTTCGGCATAAACATTAATTACAGTGGGTAATTCACCTGTTTTATTGAAGGTGAGAATTTTATATACCAAGTCTCCCTCTTTAACTGAAGTACCTAATCTAGCTTTAGATAAAATCATTCCCCCTCTGGGACTCCAATATTTTTTAATTTGACTCAGCGAACGGAAACTGGTTTGATGAGAGATGATTTCTGTTGGGGGAAAATCCTGTATTTCTAAAATACCTTTGTGATTTAAATAGTTTTTAATTCCGCGCACTCCTTTAATTGCAGAATCTGGATTCATTTGCATTCCCAAACCTAATTCTAAAGTCCATGCTTCTTTATCAAATATCATTTTTTTTCCGGTTACTTTTAACAAAATATCCTCTAAAGCTAACCAAGGTTTGATAAATGATTCATCAAAAGCATTTCCATCATATTGATCAAATAGAATACCATAATTGAGGAGAAATAAATTAACACTATCTTCTCGATTGCGGAAATAATAAAGGTATTCTATTCCTTGTCCAGTGTGACTATGTAAATCAATAACATAATCTGCATCTAAAGAAAGAGATTGAAGTTTATAGCGATATTTATCAGTTAATTGTACACTGCTAGGGGTATTGATTTTTTCCAAAAGACTATCAAAACTAGCTTTAATTTTCTGGAAAAAATTATCTTTAATAGTGTCTATATCAAAACCAATCTGAGAACGGGCAAAATCTTCTATATCATCATGGTTTTTTTCATAATCCCAAAAAATCCTATTCCAGTCTTTACCATCATAAATATTGAATCTACCTGTGGAAAAATTATGAGTTCGCTGATTAGTCGCTAAAGGATTACAAACAGGAACAAGCCAAATTTCTCCTATTAATTGAGTATTATTTAATGTCATCAAGAAATCAATAATTTGGTGAATGACAGCATTACCAACAATTTCCGCACCATGTAAGTTAGATTGTATATATACTTTTTTACCCGATTTAGCACCAATAAATTTATATATTTGAAGAGAAAGAAACTCACCAGAAGCGAGTTGAAAAAGCGGAATAGTGGAAATAGTTGGTATCATAAAGCAGGAGTCAGGAAAAAGAAAGAAGAAAGAAAAAAGCAATGACTACTTAATTTTAATCATTGTTTAGACAATTATTCCTTAAAAAGCGGTCTATATAAATCATAAACCGCCTGTAAATTAATATTTATTTTCCTGACAATTAATTACCACCAGATGTTACAGCTTTATGGTGTGTAGCAGTATCTTCTGACTTTCTGCTCCAGTTACCTTCTCTATCTGGTTCATATTCATTGTGAACACTATTCCAAGCTACTTCTAAAGCATCTTTTTCATTCATTCCGTTACTTTGTGCAGCATTAAAACCAGCTACAAAAATCTGTTGAGCGTGTTCTGGAAGTCGGGATTGGATATTTTGAGGTAATTCATCTATTTTGCTATAAGGCATAAATAAACTCCGGTGATCTAAGTTATATCTATATTAAAAAAAATGTTTTCCAATTTCATCTTTCTATAAGTAGATAATCATCTTCCCATACTTTTGATAGAGTTAAATAATTGAGAGTTTTGGTTTTTCGTTAAATATGTACTGCTACCAGGTTACAATAGCTTGCCATTTTTGCACAATTTTAACACTAACACCCGGTACTTTTTCTACGTCTTGTAAAGATGTAAATTTTTGCTGTTGACGGGCTATAATTATCCTTTCAGCTAATTTCTTACCCACACCAGGAAGAGTTTCTAATTCTGCTTGGGTTGCTGTATTCAGATTGATTTTAGTAGTAGTTGGAGTTACCAAAGATGATAGTTGTTCTATTTGGGGACATTTTTTAATTTCCGCATCAATTTTAGATTTAATATACGCTGGTAAACCTGGTTTAATTTTACCATAAAGGCGGTTAAATTCTCGTTGATAATGTGCTGCTACTGTCGGGTTCTCAATAACTATTAATGTTTCATCATTACCATTATTAGCGGCTTCTGACCAATTATGTGAACCTGTAATTACGGTGCGATTATCAATAATTGAAAATTTATGATGAAGTAAATCTCCTTTCGCTAAAATCGGAACTCCAACTGTAGAAAGTGGATTTTTCCAAACATGATTATCAAATTCATATTTGCAGTTATCACTTAAAGCAAATCCCATCATATCCAAAGCTTCGCTGTAGGAACGATAAGCAAATTGAGGCTCAATTAAAGCCCGAATTTCTACATTTTGATTATGACGGTTTTCGAGAATATTGGCAAGTTGTTGATCAGAAAATACAAATAATGCTAAATTTACCGTTTTTGAACTTGTAGATAAGGTTTTGGCAATTAAGCCATTACTGCTCATATTCCAAGGTTGAGTAGGAGAAATTGGCGAAAAATTAATTGTAACTTTGCTGTTACCTAATGTAATTGTTTGTGGGTTACGAACAGGTTTTGTAACTCCAAATTTACTATCTGGTTTTCCTCCAACTCCGTCACCCCACATGATATTAAACTCTTCGGTTAATAAACTTGCTAATTGAGAACTATCAATTTTTAATAAATTATTGGCATTACCCAAACTATTATAATTTGTAAAATCTCCAGACGTATCACTTAAAGTAAAATTAGCAGAAGTAATAATTACAAAACGATTATCAATAACAACAAATTTATGGTGCATTAACTTACTACCCTTTGAACCATCAGCAGTATCATCAATCCAAGGAATTTGGGCATTTTGAATAATTGCTAAAGCATCCCGTTGACTAATTTCCTCCGGTGTGATTTGATCATCTTGATTGATATCCAAAAATTTCCGAAATTCTTGATATCGTTCTTGTTCTCTTTTTCCTAATTTGGCTATTTCCGCAGCAGTAAAACTACTCCAAGGACGAGAATAATTACTTTCTAGAATTAATCTGACTTTTACCCCTGATTTTTGTTTTTCTGCTAATATTTGAGCAACTTTTGGTAAACGCAATTCTTGTACAGCGATATCAATAGTAGATTTAGCTTGAGAAATAATATCAACAATCTGCTTTTCTAAATCATCTCCTAACCGAGTTTGCTGACGATAGGTTTCTTGATATTGTGAAGATTGGGAATTATTAAAGTAAACTTGAATTAAAGGATCTTGAGGTAATGGTACTAAACGCTGGTTTGATGATTTTACAGATTGACAACCAACAAGGGGAAATAGCAATAAAAAGATATAGAGAAAATAGCGAATTTGTGAGAAAATAGACACAGTAATCTGATAAAAGTAAATTACAGGGATTTTAATGTATTTATATCACACCCTGAATTAATTTCTTTCTTCCTACTCTTCGAGATATGCCTCCGGCACGTTACACGAACGCTAAAAGCGATTGCGTCTTTGCTCCTTAGCGACTCTGCGCGAAACTCTTATTTATTAATTTTTATGCAAGTATATCTAGATTACAGTGCAACTACTCCAACTCGTCCAGAAGCGATCGCAATTATCCAAACTATCTTAACACAACAGTGGGGTAATCCTTCCAGTTTACATGAATGGGGCAACCGCGCCGCCTTGATTTTAGAAACAGCCAGAATCCAAGTTGCGGGTTTAATTAACGCAGTTCCGGAAGCGATTATTTTCACTTCCGGGGGAACGGAAGCAGACAACTTAGCAATTATGGGAGTAGCGCGATGTTACAATACTCCCCAACATATTATTATTTCCAATGTAGAACATTCCGCTATTTCGGAACCGGCGAAAATGCTAGAAAATTGGGGTTGGGAAGTTACCCGTTTGGGTGTAAATCATCAAGGAAGAGTCAACCCCGAAGACTTAAAAGCAGCTTTGCAAGATAATACTGTTTTAGTATCTGTAATTTATGGACAAAGTGAAATAGGAACAGTCCAACCCATTGCAAAATTAGGGAAAATTACCCAAATGCACGGGGCTTTATTCCATACCGATGCAGTGCAAGTTGCTGGACGTTTACCCATAGATGTGCAGACTTTACCAGTAGATTTATTGAGTTTATCTAGTCATAAAATATATGGCGGTTTGGGTGCAGGGGCGTTATATGTGCGTCCAGGGGTGGAATTAAAGCCGCTGTTAGGTGGGGGTGGACAGGAGGAAGGACTGCGTTCAGGGACGCAAGCAATACCCGCTATTGCTGGATTTGGGGTAGCTGCGGAGTTAGCAGCCCAGGAATTAAAGACGGAAAGGGTCAGATTAATCGGGTTACGCGATCGCCTATTTGCTATTTTAGCAGATGTTCCCGGTTTAATCCCCACAGGTGACAAAATTGATCGTTTACCCCATCATCTCAGCTTTTATTTAGAAGCAGCCGACGGAGAAAAAATTAGCGGTAAAACTTTGGTAAGACAGTTAAATTTAGCAGGTATTGGTATTAGTGCTGGTGCAGCTTGCAATAGTGGAAAATTAAGCCCTAGTCCCATTTTATTAGCAATGGGATATTCTGAAAAAGCGGCTTTAGCAGGAATTAGATTAACTTTAGGAAAACAGACAACAGCAGCCGATATTGATTGGACTGGGATAGTTTTAAAACAGATTTTGCAGAGATTAATCCCAGATTGAATTGTAAATCGTCAATTGTACATTGTCAATGATTGAACAATTACACACCTAATAATTTGTAGATAATGCTATTGATCAAAGTAAGGGCAAAAGCACCTAAAATTGCACTCCAAATGCCAAAACGTAACCGGAAACCATCTACTAACCAAGCAGCAATACTAAAACAAGCAACAGCAATCATGAAAGTGAAGATACCAGATAATAAGTCAAAGGTGGCTAAATTTGGTATCACAAACAAAACTTTGAGAACTGGCTTAACTAGCGCTGTAATAATACCTAAAATTGCCGCGGAAAAAATTGCCTTTTCAGGAGAATCAATTTCCACTCCTAAAGGTAATTTACTAATAATCCACAAGCTAACAGCCGTGACTAACCAAACGATTAGCAGCGTTGTAATATTCATTGACAGAACCCCTGAAATGTGAATGTTGATATGACGATAAATTAACTGGTTGACTTGGTTTCTTGATGTGAAAATCTTTGTAGCTTAACCAATTATTTATAAATTAGCAGAATTTGTGACTAGAACTGAAATTTATTCTAGATATCTTTAGGTTTACTATAAACCACAAGATCCCCGACTTCTCTAAGAAGTCGGGGATCTAACTTTTGCACGGAATTCTTTGTCTTTTATTTACCACCGTAGAAAAAAGCAATTTCCTTTTCTTTTAAAGGTGCAAAACCAGCTTCAACCAGCTTTTGATCAAGTTCAGCTTGGGGAATGTGTTTAGCACCAATCCGCACAATGCGAGAACGCATAGTATTGGATACACCACTGCGCTGTCTGCCTGATTCTAAACCCATAACTTGTTCATATAGGTCTAATTTAACTGTGGGAATAGGAGAACCATCAAAATCAATTCCCCGCGATATCGCTCTATCAATAGCATCTGCACCGGTCGTAGTTTCAGTAGACATGACAACGTATTTTCAAAGATGTTGAAATATTTTACCAGGGAAGAGACAAGAACAGGGCAGAGCAGTAGAAAAGAATATTTTTTTGTTCTTTTCGATCACAATCTGTTTATATTTATAATAATAGATAAAATTATATCACAAAAGCTAGATTTGGTGATATACATGATACTCTTAAAAGCAAGGCAATAAGTAGCCAACCTGTTTAAAGGGGAGCAAATTAATCAAACCAATGAGTGAAATTCTCAACTAAAATAAACCTTAGAAAATGTGAGGACATTATGACCTTTACCGCAGATCCTCCCTATACACAAACTAGCCTCCCAGATCATACGCAATTACCAGAATCTAACGGCCAATTTGTGTTAGCGAAGCGTACCGTAGGTCAAAATTTCCAGGAACATCCCCAAAGTATTTTACTAACTCAATCCATCACCCCAGTATTACAAAAACTCCATCCAGATGGACAATTTGCTATAGGACAAGACAGCGGTATTTATTGGCGAATAACTGAACCACCAGAACGCGGTGCAGAAGCTCCAGATTGGTTTTATGTCCCCTATGTGCCACCATTATTAAATGGTAAAGTCCGACGTTCCTATGTGCTTTGGCAAGAATTTATCGCCCCATTAATTGCTTTAGAATTTGTATCAGGAAATGGTACAGAAGAAAGAGACAAAACACCTTGGCAGGGTAAATTTTGGATTTATGAACAAGTGATTAAACCTGCCTTTTATGGCATTTACGAAGTTAGTAAAGCCAGTGTGGAAGTATTTCATCTCATGGAAGGGCAATATCATTTATTGCCAGCCAATAAACGAGGACATTATCCTATTACACCTATGGGAGTAGAATTAGGAATTTGGCAAGGGACATATCAAAATATGGAGTTACCTTGGCTGCGTTGGTGGGATTTAGATGGTAATTTATTGCTTGATGGTAATGAAATAGCCGAAAATGAACGCCAACGGGCTGAAAATGAACACCAACGGGCTGAAAAAGAAAAAGAAAAAAACCATCGCCTTATCGCCCAACTACGCGCTTTAGGAGTAGAACCAGAACTATAACAAATACCCATATTTCCAATTACCAATTACTAGATTTACGAGTAATTAACCCACCCACAAACGCTCCTAAAATTGTCCCTGTCCACAGTCCCGCAGATGTTCCTTGCCAACTTGCACCCGGAGTTACCAAAGCATTACACATCTGTTTAAATCCCCAAGCCTGGTTTTGACACTTTTGGCTATGCAGCATCACGGTGATTTGTCCAGCTATTAAACCACTAAAAAAACCACAAGAAAGTGCCAAAAAGGTACAAATAAGAATGCGTTTTTTAATCATATTTTTGTTTCGCGCAAAGACGCTAAGGAGCAAAGGCGCAAAGGAAGAAATTAAATTACGCCTTTTGCTTTTTATCAACCTGTATTTCTCATGCCGGCAGCAATTCCGTTAATGGTTAATAATGCTCCTCGGAGTAGTTCTCCTTTGCTGTAACGAGAGTGAATTACGCCGGTTGTGGGCGCATTTTTTGATTGACGGAGGCGTTTTAATAGGGAAACTTGGATAAATCCTAAAGGCACAATTGTTCCATTTCTTAATTGTACGGAACGTTGTAATACTGGATCACCATCTAATAGTTTTTGGTGTCCGGTGATTTTTAAGACTAAATCTCTGGTGAGAAAGAATTCGCTAGAAATTTGCTCGAAAACTTTCTCAAATCGCGGTTTGTCTTCAGGATTTGACAATTCATCAACATAGTGACGGGCCATTTCCATATCTACTTTTGCCAATGTCATTTCGGCTTTAGAAATCACCATTTTAAAGAATGGCCATTTGAGGTAGAAATAGCGGAGTAGTTTCAAATGTTGTTCTGGTTCTGCATCCAAAAATTCTTGTAAGGCTGTACCAATTCCATACCAAGAAGGTAATAAGAAGCGGGTTTGTGTCCAGCTAAATACCCAAGGAATCGCTCGCAGACTGCTTAAATCTTTTTTACCAGATGGACGACGGGCTGGACGAGAACTAATTTGCAATTGGCTGATTTCTTCAATTGGGGTAACTTGGTGGAAGAAGTCAATAAAATCAGGTTGTTCATAAATGAGGTTACGATAGTGCTGACGCGACGCATGAGATAATTCTTCCATAATTTCATTCCAAGGTTCAATATCATCAAACCCTGTTCCTAGTAAACTGGCTTGTATTACCGCTGCGGTGATGGTTTCTAGATGATACAAAGCCAAGTCTAACAAGGAATATTTAGAAGCTAATACTTCTCCCTGTTCGGTAATTTTAATTCTGCCACTAATGGTGTTACCTGGTTGGGCTAAAATCGCATCATAAGCAGGACCCCCACCCCGGCCTACTGAACCGCCCCGTCCGTGGAAAATTCGCAGATTTACACCATAATTTTCGGATATTTTCTGAAGTGATTTTTGGGCTTTATGAATTTCCCAGTTGCTACTTAAAAAACCCGAATCTTTATTACTATCGGAATAGCCTAACATTACTTCTTGTAAGTTAGGGTTAAGAGTAGAAATAGATGGAGGTACTTGTTCTTCACTGAGCGAAGTCGAAGTGTTAATTGCGGCGTAGCCACCGGCTAACATTGCCCGATATAAAGGCAATTCAAACAGTTCCCGCATGACGTTGCGAGAACGTTGCAAATCTTCTACTGTTTCAAATAAAGGAACGATGCGAATTGTCCCTACTGCAACTACAGGATCAAATAAACTCGATTCTTTGGCTAAGAGTAAAACTTCTAGTACGTCGCTGACTTCACGGCACATACTAATAATATAAGTTTGACAGATTTTAATGCCAAATTCTTGTTGTAGCGATCGCAAAATTCGGAAAGTTTCAATTACATCATTGGTTTTTTCGGAAAATGGCAATTCAGCGGGAATCAATGGCCGACGAGTTTGCAATTCTGAAGTTAACCAAGCTATTCTTTGTTCTTCTGATAATTCATTGTAGGGTTGGGGTAAAAGTTGTAAATATTCGAGAATTTCATTAATAGCGTCAGCATGACGGGATGATTCTTGACGAATATCTAATTGGGTAAGATTAAAGTCAAATATTTCCACTTGACAAATCAGGTTTTCCAATTCTCGACAACTTAAACCTGTTTCCGTCAAGTTGTGTTGAATTAACAATAATTCTGTTAAGAATTCTGCACCCGTTCTGTACATAGGTGCATCTTCATTGTTTGGTGTTTCCCGATTATATAAAGCCAAATTGCGATCGCGGGTATTTTCCAACCGCTTGAGAATGTAAGATAGTTTGAGACGATAAGGTTCTTGGCGAAAACGCAACGCCAATTCATCATAAACACCACTTAACTGCGATTGATCTAACTCCAGAGATTCTAGCAAATCTGGCAGCACATCACTCCAGTGCATAGATACACTCAATAAAGAAACTAATTCTTTAACTGACTTAATATACCGCTCTAACACCATTTTTCGTTGATAACAAGCGGTTTTCCAAGTTACTTCCGGTGTCACCGAAGGATTACCATCTCTGTCTGAACCTACCCAAGAACCAAAGGAACAAAAATTTGTTGTCGGTGGTTGTAACCAGGGAAAAGTTTCTCCCAAAGAATATTTGAAGCGTTTGTATAGTTGCGTAATTCCATCAAACAACACTTCTTGGAAATAGTGAAGGGCGTAATCTACTTCATCTAAAACTGTCGGTTTAAATTGATGCAATTCATCAGTGCGCCACCACAAGCGAATTTCTTCTAGTAGTCTTTCCTTGACTTCCAAAGTTTCCCAGGGATAGCTACCAACGCGACTTTGTGCTTCATCTAGTTTTTGTAAAAGATGAACTACCTGACGCTGTTTATCCCGGATAGTATGACGAACAATTTCTGTAGGGTGTGCAGTGAAAACTAGGCGGATATCCAGTTGGGAAATTAGGCGTTGAATTTGTTGAGGTGGGACATTCAACTTAAATAACAGGGGAAATAAAGCCGCGAAAGTTCCTTTTTGGGGAGTTTCCGCTGTCATTAAATCGCTACCTATTTCTTTAGTAACAGGTAATTCTTCATCCCGTTGGTTAGTAGAATAAATTATACTGGGGAAAACGTCCTCATCAGTTTCTCCACCATAGCGGTTTAATTGCTGCTTTTGTTCGTATTCTTGCTCAATAATATTAATCAACTGAAAGTACAACGCAAAAGCCCGCGCCGCACGAATTGCTTCATTGATATTCAATTGTTCAATCAATTCTACAGCAGAGGCGGCTTGATCATTGGTCGCTTGTCCTTCAGGGGAACATAAATCCCGCAGTTGACGCAACAAATCTACCATTTCTTGACCGCATTCTTGACGCAGCACCGATTCCCATAATTCCTCTACTACCTGTAGACGATGACGTAAGAATAATTCCGAGTGTAGCACTGGAAAATCAATATGTTCAGCTTTCATAGTTTTCATCATACTCTTAAGATACTCAAAACATCTAACTTACCTTTTTGAGCATCCAATATCAAGCTGTTAGCTTTTTTTTAGGAGCTACTCACAGGTGACTTATCTTACTTTTAACTGCTTTTGATTCATTTTCAGTAGGAAGAGGCAAGTAAAATCAACCGCTTCACCAAATGCCTACTGGCCATTTTAGGATAAAGTTCACTTTCACTCAAGAGCAAACAGGAGAAAAGCTATAGCAGGGAATGAGAAGGGGGTTGAAAGTCTTTTGGGGTATGGTTTTTTAGGTAATTTAATTGTCAGAATCAGGATGTCCAGGATTTGAGGATGTACAGGATGTTATTGATTACTTTTCTGTTTGTATCAGGATTTAAGAAAATTATATCATTACTTAATATATATTTCTCATTTTTTTGTTTACGAAAAAATCATCCTGTATATCCTTTGATGAGTGGTTATTCTGATTGGCAAAAATGATGATTTTGTTGGGTTGCATTTCATTTTACTCAACCTACTAATAAACAATAACATCCTGTAAATCCTTTAATCCTGGATATCCTGATTCTGACAATTAAAATTATTGGTGTTTTGTTGAGTTTTATTTCATTCTACCTAACCTACAAATTACTCATTTGTCTATATTTTATTTTTTAACAAGTCAATTAAGTTTTATCCTTGGCATTTAATTATTAATTTAATTGCCAAATTATAACTTTTTTATCTCGGCTACTGGTGGCCAATTGTTGAGATTGTTTAGGATTAAATACAATAGCTATAATTGCCTCATTGTGACTCTCTTGATCTTGAGATAGAACTATTTGTTTTTGCACATCAAATACAGTTAATTGACCTTTTATATTTCCCCAAATGATTATTTGCCCTGTAACATTAAAAGTAATTGCTGTTAAAGCACAATCACAAGGTTCATAATAAAGACGGTTTTGAGTTGTAAAATCCCAGAGTTCAAACCCAGAATTACCTGCAACTGCTAAATATTTTCCATCTGGACTAATAGCCAATTTATTAATCAATGATGAGCAATGAATATAATTTAAAGATTGAATATGAGACGTAACTGTATATAATGTAATATATCCTTGATCATCTTTATCTACTCCACAAATAACTGTTTGACTATCAGGAGTAAAAATTAATTTGGTTGAGTTTCTTTTGTTGATTACGGTTTTCTACATCTACATAAAAACCATATTTACCTTGTGTGGATAGTTCTTTATATAAACTAGATAGAAATACGGTCTTTCCTGCGCCAGAAGCACCTAGTGCTACTATTTTATAAGATTTCATAGTACCTTTAACAAAGCCAGTAAATATACTGTTGTAATAATTACATACATTTATTTACTGGCCTAGATATTTTAATATTTCTTTACAAAAAGAAAACTGCGCTTTTACTTCTCAGAAACTTCTAAATTTTGCAACCAAACAACCAAATTATCTAAATTTGTAAAATCTAAAAACACTTCAGTTAAAGCTTCCAATTGTTCCAGAGATAACTTCTCAATCTGCATTTTTAGCTGACTAGGAATTTCCCCAAATTTTTTAGATAACAACCGCAGGATCAGATTTACTTCTCCCTCCTGTTTACCTTGTTGTTTACCTTGCTGCATACCTTGCTGCATACCTTGTTGCATACCTAATTCGGTAGCTTCTTCTCTGAGTTCTTCATACAAGCGAGTTTGCTGAAAACTTATCCCTAACATTGCTTCTATCTCCACACGACTTAAACGAGTAAACCGATAAGAAATAATCGTGGTAATTATTTCCATTATGCCACGTCTAGCTGTTGGTTCTTGTAACTCCTGCTGGCAACGATTGAGTAAATATCGCGCTGCTGCTGGGGCTTTATCTTGTTTTAGAGTTGTCAATACCAACAAACTGACATCAAGGGGTAATTGTGCAAATTCTCCCAATTCATCCAAATATACTCGATGAACTTGTTCCGAACTCAAAAGTGCGCGATAGGGGTGAATATCCCCTTGTTCCATACT
>JANMGZ010000033.1:0-4738 GCA_031374905.1 Dolichospermum sp. OTE_70_metabat_362_sub | reverse complement strand
TATTCAAGAACAACAGACTTATATAAAAAAACTATTTGGGAATAACTTTCCTTACTTATTTTGTGGTAGGGCAAAACTACATAGCGATGAGTTTATACCTGAAGCTAAATTGATGACTAGTACTTCTTTTGTCGGCAATTTAAAAAGACTCGCTCAACAATTTGAAATTAAAGACCAGTCAGGTAAATTGTGGAATTTTCAAACTCACCAATTCAGGCATACCGTTGGAACTCGCATGATTAATGCTGGTGTCCCTCAGCATATTATCCAGCGTTATTTAGGTCATGAATCACCAGAAATGACGATGTTATATGCTCATATTTTTGATGAAACTCTCAGAAAAGAGGTTGAGAAATATCACGAATTAAAAGTAGTTAATTTCCAGGGTGAAACTGCTGAACTAGACGAAACTATACTGTCTAGTAATGACGACTTGGAATGGTTCAAGAAGAACGTACAAGCCAGGGCATTAGAGCATGGTTATTGTGCTAGACCCAAGGTATTAGGTGATTGTGATATTCCCGGCTTTGACGGTTGCTATAACTGTCCACACTGGAGAACTAATAAAAACTTCCTGCCCATTTTAAAAGACACTTTAGAGCGTACCAAGAATGTTTTAGAAAAAGCTCAAAACTGTGGTTGGCAGCTACAAGTTCATAAAAATACGCCTATCAAAGAGAACCTAGAGAAAGTCATTAAAACTTTGGAGGCAGACAATGACTAATAGAAAGATAGAAGCTTTACAAGAGGCAGCAGCACACAAAGCTAAGGAATCAGCAGAGCGTGTAGAGAAAGCACTTGAGAGAATGATAAAACAGGGTCAGGTAATTAATTTTAAATCTGTTGCTCAAACTGCTAATGTGTCTACCGCTTACTTGTATAAGCAGGAAGATTTGAGGAGTAGAATTGAAGCTCTGCGTGACCAGCAGAAGCAAAGACCTAAATCTAAACAGGCTCCACTGGCATCGGACAATTCTAAATCTGTAATTATTTCCACCTTGAGGGAAGAGAACAAGAAATTACGAGCAGAAATAGAAGGACTACGCAGAATTAATGAAGGGTTAGCTGGTAGGGTTTATCATCTACAAGGTGCTGATGATTTAGCAGAAAGGTTTAAGGTGGAAAATGCAGAGCTAAAAAAACAACTAGATGAATGTCGCAGTCAAACCCCTTCCGCGCCACCACAAGATGACCCCAAAGTAACATCAATAGATAAGAAACGATCTAAAAAAACTGGAGGCAGCGATAGCGTTAAATCTGAATTAGATGCACTAAAAATAAAAATAAGTACAACTCTGTCAAAGCTGATAGAACAGGTTCCAGAGGAGACAGTACTAAAAGCGATTAATACACTCAAAGAAGCTTTATCCACTACCAAGGTACGCAATCCAGCAGGGTTTTTAGCAGAAGCTATCAGAAATACTTGGATACCCAATGAAGGGTATCAGGAAAAAGCAGAACTGGATATTTTTAATGAATGGTTCCCAGTAGCTAGTTCAAAGAGATTAGTTATAGCTTCTACTAAAATTGAAGGAGTGCTGCACGTTTGTACACCTGAAGGAGAATGGATTCCTTTTGAAGAAATGGTTTCTCAGTACCCACTAGAAAGTTTGAAACTGAAAAAAGTTGATTAACACCATTAAGATAATTAGTCTTCTTACGCTGATGCAAAGTTTTGATGTTGCTTTTGACTATGACGCTTAAAAAATTTATCCGGACAGTTGTGAGCTAAATGGCAGTAAATTTATGTATTCTTCCATAAAATCCCAATCAGGATTACCATTTAGTGTGATAGGAAGCAAAATCCGAGATTGTTTCATACGTTCTAAATGCCATTTTCTGCCATAGTTATACCGATATTTTTCATTCTTAATAATAGTAATCAGAAACATGGCAATAGCAGGTGTTAGGTCAAATTTTGGATATAGGACATTCACATCATCTGAAGCCCAAAATGGCTTAAGTTGGTAGAAAGCTTCTGCTACAGAGCCGTTATAGTTCACGCTAATGGTATTTCCTTCATGTATAGGAGATTGCCCAACATAGCCTGATATACCATTATTATTATCAATTGCACCAATAAAAGGAGTTTGACCTTCTGTCATATTTGATTTAGTCAAACGCTTCCCTTTTTTTAATTCAAATATACTCGAAAAAGTAAAATAATCCCACTTTCTTTGTAAATCAAATAATTCAGGTATAAAATTATTTTCTTGAGGTTTTTCTGCATCTTCAAAATAATCAATATTTGCTGAATTAACCCACTCAGGAATTTCTTCAAATGCAGGAATTAAAATATAAGGTAATGTTCTATTGGCTTGCCTGCCATAATTATATCTATAGCGGTTCTCAGTAATGCACAAACAGTAATAAAGCAATTGAGGTTTGGTTAGATTACGTAATGGACGTAAACAAGCAACATGAAATGCTGTATAGTATGGTCTTTCTTGAATAAATGTAGAAAGAACTCCACCACTCAAAGCACAGGTTAATTCACCAGTAGGATTAGGATCTAAATTTGGGATGCGCTCTACATAAGCTGCAACTCCATTATCTCCCATTTTTCTTGATATAAATGGGATACCTTTATCTTTAGATGTAATAGTGAGGCGATTTAACTCTAAAGAGTGACCATAGCGCACATCAAAAAGTTCACTAACTTTAATCATTTGCAACATATTTGTCGTTTTTCAGGATGGATTTCCTAGAAGTTTGAATACAGCATAGTTACGAACCACACGTTCAAAATCTGATTGTGTAATTTTAGAATAATCAGTTTCCATGTAGGCTTCAGCGCACCATTCATCATCAGGTGTTACCTTTTGCATAACACTCTCGCCAACATGAATTTCACGGTTGCGGAATATTTCTACCCATCTATGAAGTATAGATTCCCAACGTCCGTATAAATCAATACGCCCACGATGTTTTGTTTTGAAAAAACCATCGTCTTTCCAATAACCAAACCAAGTTTTTTTATTACTAGTAGTATGTGGAATCTTAGCAGTAAAAACCATAATGCAAGTAACTGTACCTACAGGAGAAAATAACTCATCAGGCATGGACATTACCGCTTCTAGCGTATGATTTTTTAATAGTTCAATTCTTGCTGCATGAGGAGCAATAGCGCAAGACATTGGAGTAATTGCAATACCCGTAGCACCCTTTTCCAAACAATCGAGCATCTGTTTGACAAAATAAAGCTCGTGGAAGTCCGCATCTCCTTGTGAAAAAGGGGGATTAAGCATACCTACATTACATTTATGAGCCTTAACTGCTTTGATTATGGCATCGTCAAAACATGAACCTTGATGTAAGTTTGCTTTACCATCACCTCGTAAAATCATATTAGATGCAGCAAGAGCAAACATATTGGGCTGTTGTTCAACACCTATTAAGCCATATTTTTTAATGTTTTCTCGCTCTTCCTCTGTTGAGGTATCTTTCATCATCCTGTGCATAGCAGAGATGAGAAAACCTCCTGTACCTGCACAAATGTCAAGAACCTTGCTATTTTTATCTACATTCGCTAATAGGGCGAACAGTTCTGTAATGTGCCGGGGAGTAAGAACGATTCCAAGTGCTTTTTTGTCTCCTCCTGTGTATTTTAAAAACTCACCATAAAATTGACCAACAATATCAAAGTCATGATAAATACTTATAAAAGGGAAAACTTTGTCATTCAGACGCTTAATTAGTTCATGAAGTACACCCTTTGGGTAGCTCTTTTTAGCACCCCCAAGTTCTGGATGTACAGCAATACTAGAATATGGCTGTGCCATATTATCTTTCTTTGCTTTAGGAATATCAGCTTTTTGAATTTCTTCTTTAATGACTCTCATCCACTCCTTTTGTAATTCTTCGGGTGAAAGAACATTGTAGGTTAGAGGAAAAGTTTTATTACGTAAAGCTATCAAAGTTCCGCTAACAATGAGAGGTTTTTCGCTTTCAGTAAGTTTTGCATGATCTCTCATAAAATCATGCAAATCACGGGCAAAATCCATAAGCTCATCGAAGCGCATTCGTTGAAGCAAGGGGTCATAGGTAGCGTGTTCAATATAATCTTTCCAAGGAATTATTTCATTAAAAATATGTCCATCACGAGATTGCAATATTTTGCTTTTTTGGTTTCCTTTAAAATTAAGAAAAGTCGATATATTGACCGTGGTATCTGTATTACCGCTTACTGCAATACTTATGACGTTGTATTCTTTTAAAAGGTATTTTGCATAGTGCAATATACCATCTACAGCATAGCGTTGAGTACGCTTGGCGTATTGTTCTTTTGTTTCCTCTATATCTTTTTCATTTAATAAATCTTCGGCTGATTTACTACTGTGATTCTTGGAATCAGCCTTACACTCTACGATAATTACAAAATCAGGGTCAGTTGGTGATGTAATTATAAATTCAGGAGAACCACTACCACCTTTACCTGACTTACTGCCAGATTTCAAAAGTTTTTTGATGGATTCAATATTGCTTTTCTGCTCTTCAACTTGAATTGAATTATCCGCACTGTAGTAGCCAAGTTCACGTAACTTGTCTCGGACAATATTCTCTGTCTCTCGCTCGTTTTTAGTCATCCCTACCCTTTTACTTGAGTTTGGACTAACTGGCATTTAGCAGCAATGAAAAGAAGGCAAGAGAAAATTACCCAACATCTTTGAGAGGCCCAGTGTTGTTGAATCGTGGAAAAAGAAGCAGAAACTAAGCAGCAGTTAGGTCGGCGTTCTTA
>JANMGZ010000009.1:0-8708 GCA_031374905.1 Dolichospermum sp. OTE_70_metabat_362_sub | reverse complement strand
ATTCTTGCTTGTTTTGCTTCCCTAAAGCCTTTTTATGGGCTTTCAGGCATTCTTTTTTTCTATCACACTTTCTGCATGAAGGAAATCCCTGGTTTACCTATCAAAATTAACACACTAGTAATCGTCCAACCAGCCTTAATTAAAGCATTTTTAACCGTATCATGGTAAGTATGCTTTGCTGGCATTGTTTTATTTGTAATTACAGGGTAAACATTACCGACTGTAATATTATACTAAGACAAAACTGCATCATATATAAAACTTAATAATTAAGCAATTAACTTCAAAATATGACACAATCTATTACTCAGAAATTAACACTGGAGTAATAAACAGACATCACAAAACTTAAAAATGCTAAAATATATAACATCTATGAATATCATTTACATTTATCTGGAGGAAATATTATGTTATCAACAGAACTTCAACAAGAATCCATGATTAAGAGAATCAATAATAACTAAAACTTTTTTGTTCGTAGTTGCTGTAATTAAAGCAGCAATTTCATCAGCTTTTTTAGATAAATCAGAAATTCGACGTTCATAGGTTTTTTTAATCTCTTCTCTAAAGGTAGATTCATTTTTTAGTTTAGCCGTAATTAATTTGAAAAAATCCCCACCTACTCCTAGTTCTGCTTTTAAGTCATTACTAACTGTTTGTGTTTGTGTAGTAGTAAACCAATCTAAAAGAGATTTTTTGGTTTCTGGCTTAATTTCTATTCCTGATTGAGTAGGAGGATTTTAGCAAAAAACTATGCTAACGACTATTATCCATCTTCATATCACACAAATCAGCCAACTCACAAATATCACAACCAGGGGAACGGGCTTTACACACAGCCCGACCATGATAAATTAGTCTAATCGACCAATTCTCCCATTCTGGTTGAGGTAATAATTTCATTAAATCTTTCTCAATTCCCACAGGTTCGGTATTTGTTGTTAACCCTAAACGCTGACTTAACCGCTTAACGTGAGTATCTACAGTCACCCCTGCATTAATACCATAAGCATGAGCTAAAACTACATTTGCCGTTTTTCGCGCTACTCCTGGAAGCTTTAATAATTCTGCCATTTGATTAGGAACAATAGAGTTAAAATCATTCATAATCATCTGACAAGCAGCTTTGATATTCTTGGCTTTATTGTGATAAAAACCCGTTGAACGAACTAATTCTTCTAATTCTAGAATATCAGCATTTGCTAAACTTTTGGCATCAGGAAATCGCCCAAATAATTTTGGTGTTACCTTATTCACTCTTTCATCTGTACATTGGGCAGAAAGAATAGTTGCTACTAATAATTGTACAGGAGTTTCATAATCTAAAGAGCAAGTTGCATCTGGATAAAGATGATGAAGACGGGAAAGAATTTCTAAAGCCCGTTTTTTTATAGTTAATGATTTACGAGTCACATCAGTGGTTTAATTTATGATGAGGCGAATGAAATTCACTGCTACACAAACAAAGTCCGCCTACGCGGACTAAATAAAAATCTGCAACCCACGCAGGTGGGTTTTGCCTGTGTAGATGCGGTTTCTAACCGCCGATTTAACAAAAGTTACAATTTTTGAAATAATTGTTGAATAAATTCTAACTGAGTTGTTTCTTTGACAATTAAGAAAATACCCAATCCTAAAAGTAATACCAAACCAGTTTGCATCACACTGTCTTGAATTTTATTAGGTAAAGGCTTACCAAATAACCCTTCAATTAGTAAAAATGCTAATTGTCCACCATCTAAAGCGGGAAGCGGCAAAATATTAATAATTGCCAAGTTAATACTAATAATTGCGGCAAAAGAAAATAAATTTGTGCTATCACTAGCAGCTAATTGTGCGCCAATTTGGACTATTTTCACAGGTCCAGAAACTTGTCCCACCGTTTGCCCAAAATTAGTAATTAACTGTCCAAAACCTTGAAATGTTCCCACAACTAACTGTTGAAAACGATTAGCTGCAACTTTGATAATCTCGGAAATATCTTGAGGACGACGATAAGTGGCTTTTCCATTGGGAACTAATTCAATTCCTACCACACCTTTACCATCAGCACCCTGTTTAGGTGTTAGTTTTAGGTTAGTTTGTTGGGCTTCGTGTTGAATTTTCAGGTCAATTTCTTGATTGGGATGGGTTTGGATTTCTTTGGTCAATAATGTAGTTGCATTTTTACCTAAAGGAATTTCTTGGCCATTCACAGCCAGAATAATATCTCCCTCCCGAATCCCTGCTTGGTAAGCAATAGATTGTTCATTTACAGGTTTAACAAGTACACCTGGTTGATACTGAAATTCCTGGGGTATACCAACGATTCCCAGTTGTAAAGCTAACATCAAATAAGCAAAGATTAAATTGGCGATTACACCCGCACTAATAACAATAGCCCGGTCTAAAACTGGACGGTTACGCAGCAGATTTGGGTCATTGGGGGGAATCTCGCTATCTGGATCATCATCAGGAAAGCCGACAAAGCCACCCAAGGGGAAAGCGCGGAGAGTATATTCCGTTTCTGATCCTTGGTACTTTAAAAGAATCGGACCAAAACCCAAGGAAAAGCGGTTAGCGTAAATACCTTGAGAACGGGCGGCTGTGAAATGTCCCAACTCATGTACTAAGATCAAAATAGCCAAAACTGCGATCGCTGCTAAAACTGACATAGAGCAAATTAATCAAAATATTCGGACATATATCTTTATTGTAGTTTGCGAATGGCCAGACAGCCCCATTTGCTTGGCACGAAGTGCAGTATAAAGCATCCTGGCTTTAATCCCACTATGAGTAAGCGTGGGTTTCTCCTGCCTCCTGCCTTCGACCTCCTGCCTCCTTAGTTTAATTATCGGCATCCTGAATAGGTCTAGAATTAAAATAAATTGTGTTCTTTTATTTTACCCAATCCGTGACTACTACTCCCCTCTCCCCTAATTTCTCACAAACTGCTTCAGTCCCTGATACTCTAGGACGTTTTGGCCGCTTTGGTGGTAAGTACGTTCCTGAAACCTTGATGCCGGCGTTGGCTGAATTAGAAACAGCTTATCAGCAATACCGCAATGAACCTGGTTTTCAAGCTGAATTACAAGGTTTATTGCGTGATTATGTCGGACGGGCTACACCATTATACTTTGCTGAACGCCTCACAGCTAATTATGCTCGTCCTGATGGTACAGGGGCGCAAATTTATTTAAAACGGGAAGACTTAAATCATACTGGCGCACATAAAATTAATAATGCTCTTGGTCAGGTATTATTAGCCAAGCGCATGGGTAAAAAGCGGATTATTGCCGAAACTGGTGCAGGACAACATGGCGTAGCTACAGCCACAGTTTGCGCCCGCTTTGGGTTAGAATGTATTATCTATATGGGTGTTCACGACATGGAACGCCAATCTTTAAACGTCTTCAGAATGCGGCTAATGGGGGCGGAAGTTCGTCCAGTGTCTGCCGGTACGGGAACTCTCAAAGATGCCACTTCTGAAGCCATCAGGGATTGGGTAACGAATGTAGAAACGACCCATTACATCCTGGGATCTGTGGCTGGTCCCCATCCTTATCCAATGATGGTACGGGATTTTCATGCGGTGATTGGTGAAGAAACCCGCGTTCAAGCTCTAGAAAAATGGGGCGGTTTACCTGATATCCTGATGGCTTGTGTGGGTGGTGGTTCTAATGCCATGGGACTATTTCATGAGTTTGTTAAAGAACCATCTGTGCGGTTAATTGGGGTAGAAGCTGCTGGAGAAGGTGTGAATACTGGCAAACACGCGGCTACTCTCACAAAAGGTCAGGTTGGTGTGTTACATGGTTCTATGAGTTATCTTTTGCAAGATAATGACGGACAAGTTATTGAACCTCATTCTATTAGTGCTGGGTTAGATTATCCTGGTGTGGGGCCTGAACACAGTTATATGAAGGATATAGGCCGGGCTGAATATTACAGTGTGACAGACGCTGAGGCTTTAGACGCATTTCAACGACTATCGAAGCTAGAGGGAATTATACCAGCTTTGGAAACTTCTCATGCGATCGCCTACCTAGAAACTCTCTGTCCTCAACTTGCTGGTAGTCCCAAAATTATCATTAACTGTTCTGGACGCGGAGATAAGGATGTACAAACAGCCGCTAAGTTCTTAATTCACTAAGTATAAGTGGGGTGTGTGAGGAAGAGACTTTACAAAATTTATAAGTAATTTCGCTCACATCCCTAAGTCATAAATTTTCAATGGTGATCAATCATGCTTAGAAATACTATTTCAGTTATTGGTGCAGGTTTGTTAGTTTTAGTTAATGGTACAATTGCCAGTTCTGTCCCTAATTCTGCAACCGAACTGACTCCTAGCTATCAAGTTGCACAAACTACTGTTGATACTGCTGCCATAGAAGCATCGGTTTTTCAACAAATAAATCAGTACCGTGCGTCTCAAAATTTACCTGTATTAACTCGTAATTCTAGTATTGAAAATCAAGCGAGAACTCACAGTCAAAATATGGCTAGTGGTAGGGTAGCCTTTGGACATGATGGATTTTCAGGGCGAGTTAAAGCAACAGGGATTGCATACAGTGGTGTTGCAGAAAATGTAGCATATAATCAGGGTTCTCAAGACCCGGCTACTACTGCTGTTCAAGGCTGGTTGAGAAGTTCAGGACATTTGACTAATATTAGAGGTAATTACAACCTGACTGGAATTGGTGTGGCGAGTAGTAGAACAGGGAAGATTTATTTCACACAAATTTTTCTGCGTTCAAGATAGCTTTTGGTGAATAATTTTAGTATCCATGACATCTATCATTGGATACTATTTATTACTAATTATTTTGATTAATAATGTAGTGTAAATAACATCTATTAGTTTTATAGTCATGAGTGAGATACAGCACATTGCAGATTAATGAGGTACAGGATTTAAATTCAAAGCCAGACAGCAAGCCAGTTTTACTGCTGACTCCCGACTCCTGACTCCTGCCGGATGACTGCTTTAAATTGTGAAAATTTGATGATCATTTAGTTCTTAATTGGCAAATAGTATCCTGGTAAGTATTCTGATAATCAGAAGATAGGGTATATATCCTAATAGATCCATACATTACTTAATCTCAATCCCTATGTTACGACAAACTGCTTCTGGCATGGCTTTAAGTACGCTTGTCCTCTTTAGTGGCTATATCACTGCTGCGAACCCAGATAATAGTTCTGCTCAACAAACTGTTCGACATCAGCGTTCGTCACTAGTGACAAGTCAAGCCAAAATATCTAATCTTACTTTTCAAACTGGTAATTTAGAGAAATCTATTTTTATTCAAATTAATCAATATCGGGCGAAAAAGGGGCTGAAACAATTAAATTTAAGCGAACAAATCAGTCAGCAGGCCAGAATTCATAGTCAAAATATGGCTATTGGTAAAGTCCCTTTTAGTCATCAAGGATTTGAACAGCGGGTAATGGCTATTCCTCTTAATTACAGTAGTGCAGCAGAAAACGTAGCTTACAATACAGGCTATAGTAATCCTGCTGATGAAGCGGTTTCTGGTTGGTTAAAAAGTCCTGGTCATCTCAAGAATCTTCAAGGTAAATATAATTTAACGGGAGTTGGTGTGGCTGCTAATAATAAAGGGGAAGTCTATTTAACGCAAATGTTTTTGAATGCTTCTACAACAAAGTAAAATTAGAAATTTTCCTTTTTGTGGTGAAGTGGAGATCAGTCAATTTTTTAATTGCAGTGTTAACTAAGATCATGTTGTCTGGCAAAATGAAGATAACTTATATTTAACAACTTCATGACATTACCAGATTTTCAGGTTTGTGATCGCGATTTAAGTAATGCAACCCTTTCTGCGTATTTAAAATCTTCTGCGATCGCTGTTGATACGGAAACAATGGGACTTTTACCCCAGCGTGATCGCTTGTGTCTGGTGCAACTCTGTAACCCGGAAGGACAAGTTACTGCTATCCGGATTTCTAAGGGACAAACGGTAGCACCAAATTTAAAAACCCTGATGGAAGCAAGCCATATTGTTAAGGTTTTTCATTTTGCTAGATTTGATGTTGCCACTTTAAAACACAATTTAGATATTATTGTCCAGCCGATTTTTTGTACTAAAATTGCTAGTAAGTTAGCCCGTACCTATACAAATCGTCACGGACTCAAAGATGTAGTTTTAGAATTAGAAAAAGTGGAATTAGATAAAAGTTCCCAATGTTCTGATTGGGGTAATGTTAGTAATTTGTCTGATGCCCAATTAAATTATGCAGCTAATGATGTCCGTTATTTATTAGGTATACAGGAAAAGCTGACGGCTATGTTGCAAAGAGAAGAACGTTGGCAACTTGCCCAAGAATGTTTTCAGATTCTACCAACAATAGTTACTTTAGATTTATGCCAATTTAAAGATTTATTTGAACATTGAACTATCTAAATTGACAGTCTCTTGTTTTTAAGATGATTTTCAAAATTCTTAAACAAAACTCTTAATTCCTCTCTGCGTCTGTGCGTGAGAAAAAATATAATATCGTAGGTTGGGTTTCCTTGTGTCAACCCAACCTATATTTCCCGATTTTACGTTAGTTAACAAATAAGCAATTGGTTAGGCGATCGCTAGTTTATTCACTAAACTGGTATACTATCATCATCCCTAGAAATACCCAGCAGCTATAATGAGTCAATGTCTTAACCCCGCCTGTATTCATCAAAATCCCCAGGGTACTAGTTTTTGTGAAAAATGCGGCGGTAAAATCCTTCTAGATGATCGTTATCGTCCCATTAAATTCCTGGGAGAAGGTGGTTTTGGCAGAACATTTCAAGCCGTAGATGAAAAAAGATTAAATACACCCTGCGTCATTAAACAATTTTTACCTCAACAAGCAGGAAGCGCCGCATTACAAAAAGCTACCGAATTATTTCAACAAGAAGCCCAAAGACTGCAAGAACTAGGAAAACATCCCCAAATACCAGACTTAGAAGCCTTCTTTTCTCAAGATGATAGACTTTATTTAGTCCAAGACTTTATTGATGGTCAAAACTTATTCCAAGAATTTAAAAATCAAGGAACATTAAACGAATCTCAAATCAGAAATATTCTCACAGAATTATTACCAGTTTTACAATTTATTCATGATAACAAAGTTATTCATCGAGATATCAAACCAGAAAATATTATTAGAAGTAAAACCGGTCAATTATTCCTCATTGATTTTGGCGTTTCCAAAGAAACAAGCGGCAGTATTTTAACTAGAATTGGGACTATCACAGGAACTCCAGGATATGCACCACCAGAACAGTTTCGCGGTATGGCTTACCATAATAGTGATCTCTATAGTTTAGCTGTTACCTGCGTCAGATTATTGACGGGACATTTTCAAAAATCTGATGGTTCAGATGAATTGTTTGATACTAATAGAATGCAATGGACATGGCAAAAATATGTTTCTTTAAGTCAGGAATTAATAGATGTATTAGAAACAATGTTGCAAGATATTCCTGCTAACCGTTACAAATCAGCCACAGAAGTTTTAGCAGCATTGTTAAATCAAAAAACAAGAGTTATTCCCACCCCACCACCACCAACTTCTCAAAATCCCTTTCAACAAATTTTCCAATTTATTTCTCCACCAATAAACCCACCCAAACCACCATCAAACACTAACTTAAATATAAATCCTCAATCATCATTTCAAGAAAATTTGGGAAATGGTGTATTTTTAGAAATGATCGCTATTCCTGGAGGAACTTTTCTCATGGGTTCACCGGAAAATGAAGCGGAAAGATTGAGTTATGAAAGTCCCCAACATCAAGTCACAGTTCCCAGTTTCTTTATGGGAAAATATCAATTGACACAGGCACAATATCAAGCTATCATCGGCGATAATCCCTCTTCCTTCAAAGGCGATAACCGCCCGGTTGAAAGTGTCAGTTGGGATGATGCGGTTACATTTTGTCAAAAGTTAACTCAAAAGACAGGAAACAACTACAGATTGCCCAGTGAAGCTGAATGGGAGTATGCTTGTAGAGCCAGGACAAAAACGCCATTTTATTTTGGTGACAACATCAACCCAGATTTAGTCAATTACAATGGTAATTACCCCTACAAGTCCGCACCAAAAGGCAAATATCGAGAACAAACCACAGATGTAGGAACTTTTCCCCCTAACGCTTTTGGATTGTACGATATGCACGGGAATGTCTGGGAATGGTGCGAAGATGACTAGCATGAAAATTATATAAATGCGCCTACAGATGGCAGTGCTTGGAACAGTCGAAGCGGTACTGATGCAAAGCTTCTTCGGGGCGGTTCTTGGAGCGACATTGCTAGGCTCTGTCGGTCGGCGACTCGCGGTAGGTATTCGCGTGCTACTGCGGTTTCCGGGTCGTGTTCTGTTCCAGGACTTTGTAGCCCTTTATACTCTTATTCTTTTACCCTCTGCCCTTCTTTTCTTTTCCCTTCTTAACCCCTCCGCCTCTGGCGGAAAAATAAATTTTTCAGAAGTTGAGGTATTTGGTTAACCATATCACACAAATTGGAAAAGTGTCAAGAAAGGAAAGATCCCCGACTTCTTTGAGAAGTCGGGGATCTGAAGATTAACATTTGTATCTAATATATTTTCAAACTCATATTTTCTTGTACAGTGTTTAGTGGGGTAGGTAGTTCCAACTTCTTCGGGGCGGTTCTTGGAACAACAATGCTAGGAACTGTCGGTCGGCGAATCGCAATAGGAATTCG
>JANMGZ010000762.1:0-2536 GCA_031374905.1 Dolichospermum sp. OTE_70_metabat_362_sub | reverse complement strand
CGTGACTGGGCGCACGCTCTGCGCCCCTACCTTTTAACATCAACCAAAACCAGGAATTAACCGCTTTAAGGCACGACCAGCGACATCAGCATAACGCAATTCACCACAGAGAATTTTACCCATGATTTGAGCGGCAGCGGGTCGTTTGACACCGACTTTGTAACCGATACTAGGGAAGCGGTAAAATGCTCCTGCTATTTTTTGCGCCCAAGCCATATCACTTCCCCATTGTTCATTAATCGCATCGCTATAGTTTTGTAAGGCGTTAATATCGCCAGTTAAAGCATCGTTAATAAATCCTGCTGCTAGAACACCGCTAAAAATCGAGGGACGAATACCTTCGGCGGTAAAGGGGTCAACTACACAAGCTGCTTCTCCAGCTAAAACGGCGTTTTGAGTGTGTAGTTTTTGGTTTCCATCCCAAATACACAAAGGATGACCGTATTGTTTACTATTTTTAATATCTACATTAAATGATTTAGCATATTCATCTACAATTTTCTTAAAATCTTGGGGTTCACCACCAATAAAAGTTCCTACTCCGATAGAATAACAATCATCTTTGGGGAAGTTCCAAATATAGCCGTTTTTGACTAGGCCAAATTCAAAGTGAATTGTAGTTTTTTTCTCTATTGTTGCGGGAATTTCTACTTCTAATGCTCCTGCTAATCGGCGTTTGCGTTCTTTAAAACCTAGCCATTTAGCCATTAGACCTTTTGCACCATCGGCAGCAATGAGGTAGCGACCTGTAACTGATCCATTCGCTGTGTTGACTTGCCAATAATCACTTTTAAATTCGATACCTTTGACTTCTGTATTATCTCGTAGTTCAGCCCCTTGTATTTGAGCTTGTTGGACTAAAAAATGATCGAAAATATCTCGCCGCACCATCCAAACGGGTTCTTTGGTGTCAATCTTTGCTTCTACGGGTTCTTCTAATTTCCAAGTGAAACGAAGAGAGTCAGCTTTGACAGAAATAGCAGGGCTAAAGTCAAAATCGAACCATTGAGCTACGCTAGGTGACACACCACCACCACAAGGCTTATATCTGGGTAAAGATTCTTTTTCTAAGACTAGAACTGAGCGTCCTTTCTTGGCTAAATGATATGCTGCTGTTCCCCCGGCAGGACCTGCGCCAACGATAATGCAATCGTACATAATTACTAATTGTTTGCTTTCTATCTTAACTTAGTTGATTTTTCAGTATATGTAAGGGCTTTGATTTTTTGTCAATTTTTAGTAACTGAAGTTTGGTGATTGGTGATTGGTGATTGGGAAGAGAAATTATTTTTTCTGTCCTTTCCCTAATTCCTGTCACCTGTCACCTGTCACCTCTTTTCAGTCCTCAAATTAAACAGTAGTAATCTCTTTTTCCTTTTCTGCAAACAAGGAGTCTATCTTTTCTGTGTGCTTGTTTGTGAGTTTTTGGAGTTTGTCTTGTTGATCTCGCGATTCATCTTCAGAGATTTCCGCACTTTTTTCCTGTTTGCGAATGGACTCGATAGCATCTCGGCGGATATTGCGAATTGCTACACGACCTTCTTCTGCATACTTAGCCGCAAGTTTGACAAATTCCTTCCGGCGATCGCTAGTTAGTGGGGGAATATTCAATCGAATCACAACACCGTCGTTACTGGGAGTTAAGCCCACGTCCGACAGAGAGATAGCTTTTTCAATGATATTTAAGCTGCCCTTATCGTAGGGCTGAATCAGAATGGTTGAAGAATCTGGCGTGCTAATGTTTGCCAGAGCTTTCAAAGATGTTGGTGTACCATAATATTCCACTTGTACCTTATCTAATAAACTCGCATTGGCGCGACCAGTGCGAATTGTATTAAAAGCCCGTTGAGTAGATTCAACGGTTTTTTGCATCGTACTCTCAGCTTCAGCTAATTTCACAAGAACCTCCCACAAGAGTGCCTATAGATTCTCCCATGACTGCCCGGAGGATATTACCTCGCACCGTTAGGTCAAATACTAGAATGGGGAGATTATTTTCTTTACAAAGGGCAATTGCGGTACTATCCATGACTCGCAAATCTTTAGCCAAAACGTGGGCGTAGGTAAGAGTAGTAAAACGCTTGGCATCAGGATAAAGTTTGGGGTCAGCATCGTAAATGCCATCTACTTTAGTAGCTTTAAAAATCACTTCCGCTTCAATTTCTGCCGCTCTTAACGCCGCAGTGGTATCTGTGGTAAAGAAAGGATTGCCTGAACCAGCGCCAAAAATTACCACCCGTCCTTTCTCTAAATGACGGATGGCACGACGGCGGATATATGGTTCTGCTAGTTCCTGCATAGCGATCGCCGTTTGCACCCTGGTTTGTACTCCCATCCGTTCTAGGGAATCTTGCAGGGTCATGGCGTTCATTACCGTAGCAATCATCCCGATATAGTCGGCGGTTGCCCGATCCATACCCGCTGATGCTGCTTTAATGCCTCGAAAAATATTGCCACCGCCAACAACAATGGCCACCTGGACGCCACTGGCTATCACCTCTCCTATTTCCTTGGCTATTTCCTCGACCACTTCTGG
>JANMGZ010000755.1:0-9471 GCA_031374905.1 Dolichospermum sp. OTE_70_metabat_362_sub | reverse complement strand
TTCAAAACCATTACTGATGAGTTCTCGGAATTGATGTATGAATATCCTTTCCGCGTGCCGGCAAAGTTTGCTTTGATTATTCGTTCTTTGGTGACACAAGAAGGAATTGCGCTGAGTTTGAATCCCAATTTCAAAATTGTGGAAGTGGGTTATCCCTATATAGCCAGACGGTTATTAACTGGGGAATCTCCAGCATTACGACGGCGGCTATTAAATGTGTTGTTTAAAGATGGTAAATTTCAGTGGCAAAGGTTAGAAAACCTCATTACGATTGCTCGCACTGATAGCCAATTTGATGTTTTGCCAACAGCGAAAATGGGTTTGGAATTCATACTTTCAGAAGATGGTAGATTTCTGCGTCGGCAGTTGGTTCTAGCCATTACTGAAGATGACCGTTTGCACACAGATGAAGTCCAACGTCTGTGGGATTTAGTTAAGGATGATTTACCACCAAATCGGTTACTAAATGTGGCAATTAGTCTGTTAACAGATTTCTCTAAAGAAGGTGTGGCAGCTATTTTAGCTAAATAATCTGTTACCAAATAAAAACGAATTTTAATAACAATCAGGAGTTTTAATGTACTATTACCCTCTGCAACCGCCTTACTTTTTACTATTAGTTGGTTTTCTCACTGCTTTTACTTCTGGATTAGCTTTATCTGGAACATTAAAGGTAATTGTTCAGCAATGGCCGCAAGATAAGTCTCCTAGAGAAAAGACTAATACCCGTTCTTTTTATAAACAATTATTAGTACCATTTATTGGTATTACTGGTGGTTCTTGCTTATTTCTTTGTTCTGGTTTCGAGATATTTGGTTTTCCTTCAGGAATGGCTTTAAGTATAGGTTTACCAATGAGTCTGCTAACTTGTTTCTTTGTTTGGCGGCAGTTGGGAGGTTTGCTAGATTATGTTAAAAGCGAGGGAATGCAGTCTTTGGATTTAGATTCTTGGTCTTAGATGCAAGATGATTAAGGGCGCAGACCCTGCGCCCCTACATTAATTAAAGTAGTTTGATATATTGATATAGATGATTATTTATATTAGGTTTTGTAAATACTAACTCAGCATATTGTCTGAATCAGGATTTCCATGATTTAAGGATTAACAGGATGGAAAAACACTTTGTCTGAAATGGCTAACGCCACGCTTCGCTATCAGGATTTCCAGGATTGAAGGATTAACAGGATGGAAACATTTATCTTATTACCAATTACCAATTACCCATTACCCATTACCCATTACCAATTACCCATTACCCATTACCAGTCTCAACTAGATAAATTACTGTTTTAATTACTAATCATAATTTTTGTGGGGGAAAAGCTCATGCAAATCATTCGTTTACCGGTACTTTCGGATAATTATATATTTTTACTGCATGATCCACAGCAAAATGTGGCGGCTGTTGTTGATCCAGCCGAAGCACAACCAGTTTTAGAGGAATTGAGAAAAATTAATGCTCAATTAGTAGCAATTTTTAATACCCATCATCATGGTGATCATGTGGGTGGGAATACACAGTTAATTAAGGCATTTCCCGATGTGAAAGTTTATGGAGGTGCGGAAGATCGAGGGAGGATTCCGGGACAACAGGTGTTTTTGCAGGAGGGCGATCGCGTCCAATTTAGCGATCGCACTGCTAATATATTCTTTGTACCTGGACATACTCGCGCTCATATTGCTTACTATTTCCCCCCACAAAGCCCAGGAGAGGCTGGAGAATTGTTCTGTGGTGATACATTGTTTGCGGGAGGGTGCGGGCGTTTATTTGAAGGTACACCGGGGCAAATGGTAGATTCTTTAAGTAAACTCCGGGCTTTACCTGATCATACTCGTGTCTGGTGCGCTCACGAATACACATTAAGCAATTTGCGGTTTGCTGTAACTGTAGATGCTGAAAATGCAGATTTACAAAAACGTTACCAAGATGTTAAAGCTCAACGAGATAAATTAGAACCAACAATTCCATCAATTTTAGGAGTGGAAAAACTCACGAATCCTTTTTTACGTTGGGAGGAATCATCTCTACAAGCAACAGCAAAGAGTGATAATGGAATCCAAACCTTTGCCAGAATTCGGGGTATGAAAGATAATTTTTAATTATTTTGATGATTTATTTGTAGGGGTTTAGCAGTGCTAAACCCTTTGGACCACGTCCTGAATATTGGTAGTTTACAGATTTTTCTGTAGCTTAAAACAAAGTGTGAAATAAAATCAGAAATTTTGGGAGTAATAATTATGATAAATACTTATTCACAAATTCTTGAGGAGTTAAACATTCAAACTCTTCTGAAACGATAATTTCTACAGATGAAGGTTGCAAAAAACCAACTGATGCTAATATTTTTCTTTCATAACTATTCTCATTAGCAACACCAATAATATAAATATTAGTGTCTAAAAATAGACGTTGAGGGATATCATAACTCATTATGATGCTGTGCTTTTAATAAATGTTCTTCAGCCATTTCTCTTTTTACATCTTGAATTAAATCAATAATTTGCTCATAGGAATTATATCCTGTATTATCTAAGGACTCTTTTACCTGTGCTGCTAATATTTCTAGGGGAATTAATGTTTGTTGTTGGAAATTGTCTGGGATATTTTTGGTAACAGCTTGTGTTAAAATTAGTTTTAACTCAGTCTCTAGAGTTCGTCCATGTTGTTCTGCTTGATATCTGAGATTTTTGACTAGGTTGGGTTCTAAGTTATCTAGAATTATTTTCATATTTCATACATAGCTTGGGATTGGTTTATATTATAGCATTTTTCAAGATTATATATCAACGCGGTAGGGATTTAGCATTGCTAAACCCTTTTTAGGAATCAACATTTCCTCTTTTCGCTTTTTCCACTTTCTCAACTTGCTTGGGTGCTTCCATTTCGTTGAATAGTCGGATAGCTTCGTTAAAATTGGTGTGGCTTTTTTCGGTTTCAGCCATTTTTAAATTTAGCAATACCACAAGCATTTTTATTGTTCCAACTGCTTCACACGCAGGTTTTATCAGTATTTTAACCGATAATGGCTTGGGTGCGGTTTTTTATGTAATTACTCTCTAAGTATGATAAATTAAAAACAAGATAATAGTTATATTTACATAAAATTGTGGCTTAACTAAATTATTATCAATGCTAATATTTACCGCTTATTCACAGCTTTTTGATAGTGATATAAGCTGTGTTTGTTTGTGACTAATTTTACGCTTGTATCGAATTTAGAATATCTGTTTAATTTCACCATAATTTCATAAATATGCCATTTTCATAAAGATGAGATAATTTTGGGCTGAGAAAAATCAGTACAATTGCGGGTGTTTTTTTTTACAAACATGAAATAGTGAGTATAGATAAATGACTTGTCACTACTTAAAATACGAGAATAATTTATGATCAATACATCACCAAAAATCTGGCAAACAGTTAAATCCTTTGCTGCTAGTGGACTAGCTGTTGCAGCGATCGCTACCTCTAGCGTTGTTATAACTACTAGCACTTCTTCCCCTGCTCAGGCTTCTACTGCTTGCAATTGTGTCTTATACGCAAAAAGTCAAGTTCCTTCATTACCTAATGGTTTGTGGACACTGCAAGACAAGAGAAGAATTATTAATAGTAGTAACCCCACTGTTGGTGCGGTAGCCATTATTGACAATCGTGATCGTAACCCCGTAGTGCGTAACTGGGGTCATGTGGCTGTAGTCAGAAATGTATATCCTAATGGTACTATTAGGATTCAAGAGTCCAACTGGGGTGGTTGTGGTATTCGCTATCGTACTGGTACACCTGCTAATTTGGGCATACTGGGATACTTCAAGCCTAGATAACAGAGATTTGTAACTCATGGTAGAAGCGTTTGTTAAATGTCGGTTGTATTTACACAACGGCAATTAATATTTGTGATAAATTTTTTGTAGAGGCGTTGCATACAACGTCTCTATTTTCAGCTATATTAATCAATAATAATGAAAAACTTTAAATTCAAACCAGGATTTAAATGGTTAACCATATCGGCAAGTTTAACAAGTGTTACTCTTGGATGTTGGTTAATTTTTGCCATATTTACCCAAAGTAAAACTCAAACTATCCCCGTTCGCATAGTAACAGCTACTCAAGACAAAGTAGAAGATAAAATTACTGGAGAAAGTGGCATATTAAAATTAGATAATCAAAGAAGTATCAAATCTCCGATCACAGGAACAGTAGAACAAGTTTTAGTCAAAATTGGAGACAAAGTTAAAAAAGATCAAATTTTAATTCGGTTGCGAGATACAGAAACACAAATTAAATTACAAGAATTTGCATCTGATTTAAAAGAGAAGAATTTACAACTTGTTGATAAACAATCATCTTTAAAAAGAGCAGAAAGTAAATTATTAGAAACTCAACAAGAATACAAAAATATTCAAAGTACCTATAGGAATGATATTAACAGGAAAAAAGATGAGAAAATCCGGGAAATTCAAAAGCGTAAATTAGAAGTTACCAGAAAACAACAAGCCTTAACTGCTAAAGAAACTGATTTAAAAGAATCAAAAGTTAAATTAGCGGAAAATAAACAACTTTTTGCGAAAGGATTTATTTCGGAAACTGAGTTAAAAGAGCAAGAGAAAAAAGTTACTCAATCTGAAACAGATTTAAGTAATGCTAAAGATGAATTATCTTTAAGTAATTTAGACTTAGAACAGCAGAAATTAGAATTACAGAGTTTTTGGCAAGATGTGAGAAATAACAAATCTGAACCTCAACAAAAATTGAAAGAAGCTAAATCTAAAATTGACCAAGCTGTACAAGAATTAAATCAAGCTAAATTAGCACTCAATCAAATTACCAGAGAAATAGATAAACTCAAAATACAACGCCAAAAGATTGCTGAGGAATCAAGAAAAACAGTAATTACTGCTCCTATTGATGGTGTAATTCTCAATTTACAAGCAAAATTAGGTGATGTGATTGAACCGAAAGGAGATGTTTTAGTTATTGGTGATCCTGCTCAACAAATTGTTGAATTAAAGTTGTCTCCTTTAGACGCAACCAAGGTTAAAATTAGACAACAAGCTGAAATTAGTATTGTTGGTTTTCAATCACAAAAATTAACTGGGAAGGTTCAACAAATATCTTTGTTAGCTGGAGATACCCAAAATAATAATCAAGGTACAGATAATGTTAAAATTACAGCTATTGTGCGTTTAGATCAAGTTAATAAAAATATTGTTCCGGGAACTCCAGTTACAGTTGCTTTGATTATCGCTCAACGTAATAATGTGACAGTTATTGCTAGTGAAGCTATTCAAGAAAATGAATCAGAAACATTTGTCTGGATAAAAGATCAACAAGGTAAGGCTTTTAAAAGAATTATCAAAACTGGGTTACAAGGATTAGATAATATTGAAGTTAAATCTGGTTTAAAAGTAGGAGATGAAATATTAATTCCCTCTATAGAAACTCCTTTAAATGAGGGAGATCATGTAGTCATAAAAATGCAGTAATAATAAATATTGTAGTCAAACCCATAGCCCGCCTGGGAATGAATTCCCAGTCTAATAGCAAAAGTCATCTGAAGATGACTAAATAAACATAAAACTCTTTAGTAAACTTTAGTTTACTTTGGTTATTAGCCCTGATAGCGAAGCGTGGCGTAAGCCATAATTCATTTCTGGGCGGGTGTGGAAGCAAACAGATAAGCCATTTCTAACTTAAGTTGACACCTATGAGATTCTTCTAAAATCTTACCGATAATCAAGAATTAATTTAACATATTTACCCCCATGAAAATCAATGATTTATTATCTTTAACATCTAGTTCTTTACGCAGTAATCTCTTGCGCTCATTTCTGAGTAGTTTAGGTGTCTTTATGGGTGTATTTGCTGTGAGTGGAACATTACAAGTAAGCGATATTGGGAAAATATATTTAAAGACGCAATTGCAAAAAATGGAATCTCCGCAAATTTCTATTCAGTCTCCCTATAACTCAGTTACGTCTCAACCAGAAAAATATCAAAACGAGGATTTAGCATGGTTAAAAACAAAGTTGTCTGGTTGGAAATATATTGCTCCTGTACAAAATGGTGGTAATGATGCTATTTTTTTGGGAACTCAAAAAATCAATGTAGAAAGTCAAGCAGTAACACCAGATTTTTTACCTATGTCGGGAAGAAAATTAATTACTGGCAAGTTTTTTACAGTTAATGATTTACAGCAAACCCGCTCAGTTGTTGTTATAGATCAATTACTCGCACAAAAACTCTTTAAAGGTAAAAATCCATTGGGGAAAATGATTTATTTTCAAAATAAGTCTTATTATATTCAAGGTGTTATTCAAACCAGAAAAAGTAATGCTTGGGGTGAAGAACAAGGATTAATCTTAATTCCTTTATCTGTTTATCAATCTCTCAAATCAAGTCCTTTTTTTGATAAAATTACCATTACTCCTAAGAATCCAAAAAATATAGAACAAATGCAAAATAAAGCAACTAGCATTTTAAAGAAAAGATTCTCTAATGTAGATATTTATGCTTCTAGCAACGTTGAAGAGGTGAAAAGTTTAGAAAAGGTATTAAATGGTGTAACTATTATTCTCTTGCTTATCGGGAGTATTTCTTTGGTTGTTGGAGGTGTGGGAATTGCTAATATTACTATAGCATCAGTTGTTGAACGTACTTCCGAAATTGGTTTAAGACGAGCTATTGGTGCTACTCAGAAAAATATTTTAATTCAGTTTTTACTAGAAGCAACTTTTATTAGTATGACAGGAGGAATAATCGCAATAGCTACGGTACAAGGAATTACTATTATCACTGTAGCTCTCTTAAATTTACCCTATCAATTCAGTTATCAAACTCCTTTAGTTTCTCTCAGTTCTGCTATTATGGTGGGTATTATTTCTAGTTTTTTACCTGCTTTAAGAGCTAGTAAATTAGATCCTGTTGAAGCTTTACGTTCCCAGTAAGCAAGAGTTAGAATAATATTAATGTTGGGTTTCCTTCCGTCAACCCAACCTACTTAATTTTTTTACTATGAATCGTTTTTTATTACCAATATCATCTTTGCTCTTGATTTTACTATTTCCGGGTTTAGGAAAATGTCAAGATATAGCTAATCCACAAAAATCTAATTCTGATTTACAATTACTATTAAATAATTCTAGTCAGGAGTTACCTTTAAAATTAGCTGATGCTGTTTATTTAGCTTTACAAAATAATCGAGATTTAAAAATATCGTATCTGCAACGTATTTTAGATCAAAAACAATTAGCTGAAACTGAATCTCAATTTAATCCAACTTTTACACCACAGCTATCTTTAAATTTGAATAATAATACAACTGCTCTTTTAGGTGCTAATTTCAATTTAAAAGTTCTTACAGGTGGTAATTTAAGTTTAACATGGCAAGGACAAAATCTTTTGTCTCGTACTAGCTCATTAGATATTTCCTCAGATACAAATACTTTAAGTCAAAGTGTCAACCTTAATTTTAGCCAACCTTTATTAAAAGGTTTTGGTACAGGATTAAATACTCTCGGTATTAAAAGAGCGAGATTGACGGAAAATGCAAATATTTTGAATATAAAAAATACGATTTCTCAAACAATTACTAATACTATAGTTAGTTATAGAAGTTTATTATTAGCTCAGGAAAGATTGAAAATTGAACAATTATCTTTTGCTAATGCTAAAAATGATTTAGAGAGATTACAAGCATTATTTGAATTTGGGAGAATCCCTAAAAATGATTTAGTTGAGCGTCAAGCTGATATTGCTCAACAAGAAGTAAATTTAGTGAATACACAATCAAGCTTAGAACAAGCGATTTCTGAATTAACTAAAACTATAGATTTACCCATAACTAAAAAACTAATTGCTATGGAAATTCCTACCCCTCCAGCAAGTTTAAATTTACCAGTTTTTACGGAAATGCTAGAATTAGCTAAAGCTAATAATACTGGTTATCTTGCTGCTGTAAATGCTGTAGAAAATGCTAAATTTGGGATCACAGAAGCTAAAAATCAACAACAATTGGATTTAAAATTAAATGTGAGTTATGGGTTTAATAGTGCTTCTAATACTCAAGATACAAATAACTTGAGTTCGTCTTTAGTATTAAATCGTGAATTTGGTAATCTCAGTCAAGATAATGCTGTAGTTAAAAGTGAAATTAGCTTACAGAATGCTAATTACACTTTAGCAAAAACTCAGGATAATTTGAATGAGGAGTTAAAAAATAAAATTCGGAATGTTAAAGATACTTTTAAGCAAATTGAATTAGCACAGCAAGCACTAAAGTTAGCAGCATCAAAGGTGATAAATGCTAAGGAAAGAATGAGATTAAGTAGTAATATTTCGATGACGGATATTATTAACTTTGAAAAAAGTTTAGTTGATGCTCAAAATCAAGAATTAAATGCTATCATTAATCATCTTAATAGTATCACTCAACTAGAACAGTTTTTAGGAATTACTCTGAGTAAATGGGTTAAATAATTCGATTATAGTGTAAATAGCCACTTTGACTTCAAAAGAGTGATACCTGTATCAGGCTGCGCGAATAACAAGCTATATCTATGAAAAACAGACTCAGATAACAGTATAATATAAACAGCCTTACCCCTGAATTTCTATGAAATTAACAGAAATTTTACCCTCACTGCAAAAATTATCTCACCAAGAAAAAATCAAAGCCATTCAATTTTTAGCCACAGAATTAGCTCAAGAAGCACAAAATTTAGCAACAGAATCACTTGAGTATGGTGAAATAAATACAGAATTAAATTTTCAGCGTCTTAGTGAAAAAGATATGATTGAGCAAAGCAAATCTACTTTAGAAACCTACCTTCGTAAAGGTTCAGGAGTCAAACATGAACAAGTCCAAAAATGGGCAAATAGTTTAACAATTAATAACAATAATGGCTGAGATAGTTTGGACGGAAACTGCGACGAATGACTTAAATCGTCATTATGATTTTATAGCACTTAGTAATGGTGATGCAGCAGTCCGCGCAGTACAAGCAATTGTTTCTTCAGGGGGAAGTCTACAACAAAATCCGCGTCGTGGTGCGATTGTAGATGAAATGGTAGGATTACGAAAGCTTGTAGTTGTTTTTGGTAAGTATGGATTTATAATTCACTACGTTATTCTTGAGGATGATGTGATTATTTTACGTATATATCATGGACGAGAGAATAGACCTATTTAGTCAATTCCAAGATTACAAACGTTAGCTTACGCTTTGTTGTATCTAGGAAAGTATTGCTGTTTGCAAATTTCTAGCATTTAGTATTGCGATCGCTCCCCAAAATTCGCTACAATGTTGAGGCTGTGGGTACGTCAAAGTCGCTGAGGATCAAGCTACACTTTTATGAGCCACCCTGCGACACCCAAATAACTAAGATTTTACCAAGAAAAGCGAAAAACAATGGCGAAACGTGTGCAATTAGTTTTAACAAAAGATGTTACCAAGCTGGGAAAACTCGGCGA
>JANMGZ010000747.1:0-3146 GCA_031374905.1 Dolichospermum sp. OTE_70_metabat_362_sub | reverse complement strand
CTAACGGCCATGGATGGAAAAGTAGTTGCCCGGGGAGGGAACACGCCTGGCGCTACCTTTACCGCAATTGAGGAGCAGGGATTGCCCGCAGGACTTTATTGGATGGAATTGCAATGCGAGGACCGCATTACCTACCTTCGGGTGAGCATCGGTAAATAGCCAATGGTCATTTGGGGACAACGGAAAAGCTCCAAGACAAAAGGGAGAGATTACGGTCAACGTTTTTTGGGCATTGACATTAGGACGAGGAGGTGCAGGGGTTTCTTTAGCGTTTTTTATGATTCCTGCTTCTTGAAAGGTGGCTGGTAACGCTTTGTGTATTGGCAATAGTGGGGTATTTGAAAAACATCAATTCAAATATAGCACAAAAGTTTGACAGAATTACAACTGTTCAATTACTTCCGTCTGCCCCACTATTGCCAATACGTTGTTGGTGGCTGGCGTTCTTGTAGTAAGGTTTTACCTACATTTCAAAACCTAAAATTGCAACCTAAATTAAGATAGAATGGGAGGAACGGAGTCGTTTTAAAATCTTGAGAGATAACTTTCCCCAAATTAAGTGTAATGTCTGCTCTCTTGAAGGACGTTCCAGCTTGTAATCCATAATAAAAATTTCCTCCGGTAGCGGGTTCATACCAACCATCTACAACGTCTGGATAAATTTCATCGCTATATTTTTGCGAGTGTTTAAAATGTGTGACAATGGCTTTGTCAAAGCCTACTTCTGCTGCCACAAACCATTTGGGCTTATAAAACCCAACAATCCCTTTCATATCGCTGCCGAAGTTTTGAAGTCTCGCAAGATTGGTTTGGTGTTTTCTGTAAACTCCATATATTGAAACTGACCCTGCAAAATTGTATTTGCTAAATAAACGAACTTGACCTCCAATTTTTGTTTTGAAATCATCAAAAATCACCTTGCCTGATGGCATGGAGAAATTTGCGTTTAGCACGATTGGTAATTTTGCATTTAGTTTGTAACCATAACCAAGGCCATAGGACACAGAATGATCCAGTCCAAAGTTGGCGCTTAATATATGCTTAGTGCTATCTACTGCTTTCCAGTTTAGCGTTTGTGCATTCGTATTACAGTATTGTGCAATAAGTATTACGATTAAGCCTAAAATTTTTATTGTTTTCATAATATTGTCTTTTTTCACAACGATTGTAAGTATTCTACTAATTTGGGTTCAGTGAAGGTAGTCCAAGTGTCAATTTGGTCAAACATTCCAGAGTGCCCAACACCATTCACCTTTATAACTTCTTTGTTTAAATAGACTGAAGTTATTTTTTCTGCCCAACTATCAGGATAAGCTTTATTATTGCTGCTGTAAAAGAATAGTACTTTTGGTTGAAATTGAGAAATGCCTATTGAAAAATCTGGATCGTATTTTCTTCCAATCATGAACATCGCTGCACTTATTACTGCACCATCACGAACGGATTCGTAATAATTTCCATTTACACCCAGGTTTGATTTTATATCACCTATAATGGGATTGCTTGAGGATATTAGCGCCATTTTATAATCAAGAATGTTATGTTCATTTTCTTTGCCGGTCATAAACTGGTCTAAGTAGGTTGCGTCATTTAAAGCTTCGCTCCATAATTTAAATGAACGTGAATTGCCTACATATTCAAACACATCAGCCCATTTTAAGCCTCCTGGTTCAGCTAATATCAAACCGTTTATTTGATTTGGGTATTTGCCTGCATAACTGGTAGCCAACATAGCACCCCAAGAATGACCCAACAGAACTACCTTTTGATTCGAATTGGTTTTATAAAGGTTAATTATGTCATCCAAATCGTCATTAAAAGTTTTCTCAATTGCATCTTCTCCCTGGTCCAAATACCATTGTGTTGGAAATCTTTGGGATAAACCTGAACCTCTTTGGTCGTAGAAAACTACTCTATAACCCTTGTCAGCCAAACTTTTGCAATTGAGCAAATAACGAAAATTCGCACCAGGGCCTCCGTGTAAGCAGATAATCAATGTGCTGTCTTCAGGCCCAAATGCTTGTGCATGTAATTTGGCTCCATTCACATTGATAGATGGTATAGCAGGGTCTTCCATTACCGTTTTGGGCACTAAGTTTCCAGGTTCGGCGATGAACTTTTCCTTTTCGCAAGCGAAAAGTAGGAGTAGAGCAAGGCAACTGATACTGCCCCATTTTAAGATTTTATTTTCGTAACTCATCTAAATTTGATTTTTGTGAGCTACAAAAGTATGTCTCCAATTTCGGTCAAAAGACTCAATGTATAAATTGAATCGCCCAAAAGGTGAGTTGTATATTATTGAAAATGAGCTATGTGTGTTAATTGAGCCACCAACATGTCGATTGCACCGTTGCTTGATTTTGGTTTTGTTTCGTTAGAAGCTGGGCTAGCCAAACTTTAACCGTAAGCATAAAAGGTGGTCATGCCAACCAAGGTCAAAGAGGCCGCGCAGGTATCTTGAGCACGGAGTCCTAAGATCGGCTCAGGCAAGCACCTCAGGAATTGAACAAAGAGTGAACAGGACGTGATCAGCAAGCTGGTGTGCATTGCGCATGACCCCTAGGCTTCCCCGCCTAGGCGGGTCTGGTCCGGTCGGGTTGACAAGGGCTACTGATAAACTAACGGATAGTCGTCTTCAAATATTCACTTGGCGATAGACCGATATGTTTTTTGAAGTTTCGATTGAAAGACGCTTTGGAGTTGAAGCCACAATCGTAGGCTAAGGCAGTAAAAGTAAAACGACTGTTTTCGGACTTCACTACTTGGATTAGGAATTCTTGAACACGCAATTCATTAATTAAATCGTAAAAAGTTTTTTGTTCTTGTGTATTGATTACTTCAGATAATTTATTGGGGTGTACCTTTAGACGTTGCGCCAATTGGCTCAATGTTAGTTCTGGATTCAAGTAGGGTCTTTCTGCCTGAAGCAATTGTTTCAATTGTTGGTGTATTTTGGTGGCTTCTTCTTCACTCAGAATGGAATTTTGATATTTTTCATAGGTTGCTTCTCCATTTTCAATTTCAATTGGTGGATTTGTTTCATTGGATTGAGTAGTGGTTGTTGGGAAATGATTATTTACCCCACTAAATACATTTACTTGAGTAATGCCGAAATAGCCTAATATTATTATAAATAAAGTTGAGCT